>CAYXNU010000088.1:0-7174 GCA_964466485.1 uncultured Ruminococcus sp. | reverse complement strand
ATGAAAAACGCTAAAAACCCCATAAAGTACGCCCTAACGTTTAGGGTTTTGCGTACTAGCAACACTACGGATACTATTATCGGTACTAGGGTGGTCATAACACAAGCTATTAGGCATAGCACCATTACAGACATACTTATAGTGTTCATGGTATTAGTCCTCGTTAGCTAACATATTAGCCATGTATATGGATGAGAAACTATCGTAGAAGTTGTCGTTTAGAGGGATGTCAAGTTCTTCACCAGTGGACATATTCTTTAGTTTAGCGGAATTGCTTTCTATTTCGTTGTCACCGATAACCATTACGAACTTAGCGTTTAGCTTGTTGGCATACTTCATTTGAGCCTTAATGCCTCTATCTACTAAGTCGTACTCTACAAGGTAGCCCTCTTGACGTAAGTTTAGAGCAAACTCTACAGCCTTGTCTTTGGCGGTGTCGCCCATAGGAGCAATGTATAGTTCGCAAGTAGGTTCTTCCATAAACTCGCAGTTTTGGTTCTCCATAGTGAGTATTAATCTTTCTAAGCCCATACCAAAGCCCAAAGCAGGAACGTGTTTACCGCTTAACTGTTCTATTAGACCATCGTAGCGACCACCACCGCAAACAGTACCTTGTGCGCCGATATCAGTAGTTACAAACTCGAAAACTGTTTTAGTGTAGTAGTCTAAGCCCCTAACGATTTTAGGGTTTACAGAGTACTCTATGCCCATATTAGTTAGAATGCTCTTTAACTTTTCAAAGTGGGTGTTGCAGTCGTCGCAAAGGTAGTCTAAGATTACTGGGGCATCTTTGGCAATGTCGGAACAGATAGGGCTTTTGCAGTCCAAAATTCTCATAGGGTTCTTATCTAGACGGGATTTGCAAGTGTCGCAAAGTTCGTCTTTTCTGTCGGCGAAGTACTCTTTTAAAGCCTTGTGATAGTTGGCTCTACACGTTGGGCAACCTATAGAGTTTATATTCAAGGCGATATTCTTTAAGCCAGTCCTATCTAGAATGGACTTTGCTAAAGATATTACTTCAGCATCAGCGTAAGGGGATTGGCTACCTGCCATCTCTACACCGAACTGGTGGAACTCTCTTAATCTACCAGCTTGTGGACGTTCGTGCCTAAAGCATGATAGCACATAGAAAACCTTTTGTGGTAGTGCATCGTTTAGTAGACCGTTTTGCACCATAGCACGGATAGTTCCCGCAGTACCCTCTGGGCGTAGTGTAAACTTGCTTTCTTTAGCCATTACGGAGTACATTTCTTTTTGTACTACGTCAGTTGTGTCGCCAACAGAACGTTCAAATAGTTCTGTGTTTTCAAAGGTAGGAACACGAATTTCCTTAAAGCCGAAAGTCTTAGCGGTATCCTTAACGATAGTTTCCACGGTGTTCCACTTGTTAATATTTTGAGGAGTTACATCCTCTGTACCTAATGGTCTTTTAATGTTTAAAGCCATATTTATAAACCTCCTAGTTTTAATAAACATATTTTAAAGCGAGTTCGATGTAATTCATGCCGTCCACGGCGTTCCGCAATTTTGCAAAGCAAAATTTTATTATCGAACTCACGTTATTTTACTTCAATTTTGATTCTATCAAAATTCGATAGGATATTCGTCATCGGGTTCTTCAAAGTCATCATCTATGGGGTCGAAGTTAGGGCAGTAGCCATCTAGACGCATTTCATCTCTATGCCCATCTAAGTTGTCGCCCTCGTCATCTTCCGAGTAGTTTTTGCAATGGATACATATTGCCTCTTGTAAAACTTTTAAGCGTTCGTCATACTCATAGCGTGATAGTAACTCTACATCATCTTCAAAGTAATATTTAAATAGGGATAGGTTTACATATCTAGGGGTAATGTCGTCCTCTACAAAGTATGGGTATACGCAATCTTTCATGCTTATTTCGTTTAGTTGTACGAAACTGTAGAAGTTTTTATTTGCATATTCTGTAAAGTCTTCTAAGTTGTCTATACCCTCAGGGTACATAAATGGTAGATTATCTAAGATTAAAATTTTCATAAAAAGCACCTCGAATCAATATCAATTAAAGATAGGGGAACGTTCTTTGATTTTTGGAGTTGTCAAAGTACATTCCCCGATAGTAATATTTACTTTTTTAAGAGTATTGTTTTAATTAAAGTTTAGGACTGCCAACTTTTCTCCAGTCCAAATCGCCTCTATCTAGTGCGAGGATTAAAGCCTCAGCTGTAGCGATATTAGTTGCTACTGGTATGTTGTGTACATCGCATAGACGTAGTAGGTTCATATCGTTAGGTTCAGAGGCTTTAGGGTTTATAGGGTCCCTAAAGAATAATAGAACGTCTATTTCGTTACAAGATATGCGAGAACATATCTGTTCTCCACCGCCTTGACTACCGCTTAAGTAGCGTTTAATAGATAGTCCAGTGGCTTCGCTGACTATCTTACCAGTAGTGCCAGTAGCACATAGAGTGTAGCGTGATAGTATACCACAGTATGCGGTACAAAATTGTGCCATAAGTTCTTTTTTAGCATCGTGGGCTATTAGTGCAATATTCATAATATTTTCCTTTCTAAGCTTAACTGTTTGCTTTTAAAAATTATCCAACTAATATTAAATTTAATGCTAATTCGATAGAACCAAAAAACAGAATGCAATACACTCCATGAATTGATATAATCACATTGAATATATCGAATTGGCATCAATATAAAATATACTAACTCTAAATAACGGTCATTCCGTCTATGTATAAATAGTCGGTTAATAAACACAAGTTTATCATATGTTCAAATCGATTAACTTTATTGTAACACAAGTTATTTAGTAAAGTCAAGGTTTTGTTGAAAAATCGGAAAATTGCAATTACCACATGGAAAATATTTATGCAATATTACAAGAAAAAACTAGTATTTTATATTTTCGGTAGTTAATTTATGTTTTATTTTGTAATGACAGAATGGCAAATGATTTTAAAAACGGAACGACAAATCGTCGTTCCCTAATTATTCACATAACTTTTTATAAATCATCTTAGCACACTTGTAAACGTCACCGCAACCCATAGTTACGACTAAGTCGCCGTCAGTAGCGTTTTCGCAAACGTAGTCGCATACTTGATGGAAGTTAAAGTCTTTTCTTTCGTTGGAGGGTTCTGCTGTTTCGTCTTGAGGGAAGTATATAGCACCGTCTATTAGTTCAGCAAGGTTTCTAGTGTAGATGTTGTAAGTGTTCTTTTCTCTAGAACCCATAATATCTGTAAGTACTACTTTATCTGCTATAGATAGAGCGTCTTTAAACTCATTTAGTAGCATAGCAGTTCTAGAGTAGGTAAAAGGTTGGAACACAGCCCAAACTCTATTATAACCCATATCCACAGCAGACTTTAAAGTTACAGCAATTTCGGAGGGGTGGTGGGCATAGTCGTCTACTATGGTTATACCCTTAGCAACACCGACTTTTTCAAAACGTCTACCAGCACCGCCAAAGTCGAATAGACCCTTTTGTATACTAGCTATATCTATACCTTTATATAGACAGGCTACAACACTAGCTAGTGAATTTAAAATGTTGTGTGTACCCGCAACGTTAATAGTAATATCGCAAAGCTTTTCGCCCTTGTGCATAACGGTATATTCTGTTTGCATACCGGTAACTTTTTTTATGTTGGTAGGGTAGTAATCGTTAGTATCGTTAAAGCCAAAAGTGATAATATCTTTACCAGTGATACCCTCTATAGCTTTCATGGAGTTAGCATCATCGCCATTTACGATAACGGCTTTAGTAGTCTTTTCGGCGAACTTGTGAAAAGATTTGATAATGTTATCTACAGTTTTAAAGTAGTCTAGGTGGTCGGCATCTATGTTTAGGATAACAGCAACGTCGGGGTATAGCTTTAGGAAAGTATCCACGAATTCACAGGCTTCGCACACCATAATTTCACTCTTACCAGCTAAACCACTACCATGAATACAAGGAAGTTTTCCGCCTATAAAAGCAGATAGGTCTACGTTTGCGGTATACATAATTTGAGTAATCATAGAAGTAGTAGTAGTCTTTCCGTGTGTACCGGATACGCATATAGCGTCATCGTACCAACTAGTTACAATGCCTAGTAGTTCGCTACGTTCCAAAACGGGAACACCGCTATTCCTAGAGGCTATTAGTTCGGGGTTATCTGCCATAATAGCAGCAGTATGAACGATTAAGTCTGCACCCTCTATATTTTCAGCACGTTGACCCATAAATACAGGTATACCCATATTTCTAACGGCTTGTAAGGTTTCTGTTTCGTTGTTATCCGAACCCGTTAAGTAGTATCCTTGAGAGTGGAGTATTTGTGCGAGTGGATACATTCCAGAACCACCAATGCCTATAAAATGGATATGCTTTTTACCAGTTAATACACTTTTCTTTACCATATTTCATTATCCTTTCACAATTGTTAAAATTTATTATATTATATTGACAAAAATTTATCATTTTTTTTGTGCAATTAACTATTGAACAACCATGTTAAAATATGTTATAATAATATCATGGATTTTTCCATTAGGGAAAATCTTCTAAACATATTAACATATTAAGTTATTCAACAAACTCATTGGGAGGTAAGAACATGGAAATTACGGACGTAAAAATCAGAAAGGTTATCACAGATGGAAGGCTAAGAGCTATCGTATCATTAACATTTGATAATATGTTAGCAGTACACGATATTAAAATCGTACAAGGCGATGAAAGATTGTTCGTAGCTATGCCAAGCAGAAAAGATGACAATGGCGTGTTTAGGGACATTATTCACCCAATTTCACAATCAGCAAGGAACTTTATTGAGAGTGAGATTATTAACGAATATGAAAAGCACCTTGCAATGCTAGAGTTAGAACAAGAAAACCCATCTGAATTTTAACTTAATAGCAGAGTAGCTACATAGTTATACTATGTTGGTTAGTGGCTATTAATTCTATAATCTTCATAAGTTATGGCAGTTTGTAGATATATTCTATATATATCTATGGACTGCTTTTTTCTTACCGTCAAAATTCGGAACTACCATTTGGTGTTCCGATATTGTGATTTAATGTGTTAAATTTATGCTATTTGTTTAATAGATAGTATGCTTTAAGCACACCTATTTGAGTTTTGCTGTCTTTAATATCGCCATTCATAACCATGTTTACAGCCTCGTCTATAGGCACTTTAATAACGTCTAAGAATTCGTCGCTATCCAAATTTTGACCTTTATATGTTAAACCCTTAGCCATGTACATATAGATAACTTCTGTAACATAAGCAGGGGTAGGGTATATCTTACCTAAGAAAGTATATTCGTCGCACTCGTTGCCAGTTTCCTCTAATAGTTCACGTTTACCAGCGTCGTGGTGATTTTCGTTAAGTTCTAGCTTACCCGCAGGGATTTCCAAAGTAGCCTCGTGCATTGGATACCTAAACTGTTTAACCATTAAGATACAGTTATCGTTTGTAATAGGGATAACACACACACCGCCGTTATGGTGAACCACTTCTCTGTCAGCTTGAGAGTTGTTTTCTAGTTCTACAATATCTTTAGTTACTGTAAATATTCTGCCTTGATATATTGTTTCACTGGATTTTTCTGTTTCAAATAAGTGCATAGTCGTTCCTCCATTAAATTACTATCAATTCGTGTTAGATTAAATCTTCTAATACTGCTATATAGTATAACACAAAAGATATATATTTTCAAGGTTTTTTTATAAAAAATTCCCTTAATATTTTTCGTGAGATGTAAATACCGCAAATTGTGTTGTTATACAAAAAAAGGAACGCTCTATATAGAACGTTCCTAATATCTAGATATTAAAGCTTTTCAAGATAACTTTATTATTTGGAAAGTTTGGTACGGAAATACTCCATGGAAACCGCTAACCATTCCAAAAATGTTATACCCCAAAGTAACACATATTACCGCAGTCATTAGTATTGTATACTTAATTCTACCAGACTTCTCTTTGCCCTCTACTATAAAGTAACTCTTTAAACTCTCTAAAACGTCAGGGAGTGCAAGTATTACAAAGATGTACACAAATATAGAAAATCTCTCTAGTATAAAGTGTTTGGTTATAAAGAACCATATTCCAAAGTTTATTACAGAGGAGTTTACTAGTATCTGTTGGGATATGCCTTTGTTGTAGTTTCCCTCGTAGTAGGCGAATAGCATTAACAGCATATATAGCGTAGGTACTACCAAATACTTTTGGCTTAATCCCACACGCAAGTATTTTGTATCCATATAGGAAGCGTATTTAGGTATTAGTTCTGCTATGATGTTTAGTATGTTGTTCGAGAAGAAGTATAGTAGTATCAATGCTATCATGGAAACTAATAGTATCTTAGTAGTAGGCTTTATGTATGCCATAGCTAAGTATATCGGTATCAAGATTAGTGCGGAAGAATGTATAGTCGACGCTATCAATATTATTATAATAAACGGTATGGTTTTTCTTTCTTTAAAGAATCTATATCCTAGAAATATTATAGTCGCAGCAAGTGTTTGACGTATAAAGTTCAAGGAAGAATAGTAGAACGTTAAGCACATATATACATGGCACGATAGCCACGGGTTTTTGCTATATTTCGCTATAATATAAGCAGTAGGTGCTAAACACAGAAAAGCCATTACACAGTGCATTATCTTATAATCAACGGTAAATAGTGTTATTACTTTGGATATTAACATATATCCAAACTCAATCTTATCATCAAAGCATTCTGCCCATGTAATACGGTTTGCCCTATAGAATATATTTATGTATGAATAGTAGTCATTACCAACCTCGTACCTAAAGCTAGATAAAGCCCACAGATACAAGAACACTATCACTACATATGCTATATTCTTTGCTTTGTTAGGTTTGTATATACAAAACGGATAGGCTAGTGCAAATATTATCACTTCAGCAATGATGTAAACAGTCATAATATACCACCTTAAATATTAAATTTTATTAGAATGTTAATCCATTAGATTAAAACCCTTAAAAATTATTATAGCATAGTTTAATATCAACGTCAACTATTACCGAAAAAAAGACACACCCTAAGGTGTGCCTTTACTATATTAAGATTTAGTTATTACTTATTTAGTCTAGCTTCAATCTTATCTAGTTGGTCATAAAGAGCTTGTGGGATGTTACCACCCTTAGCCTTGATGTCCTC
>CAYXNU010000087.1:0-7184 GCA_964466485.1 uncultured Ruminococcus sp. | reverse complement strand
CTAAAAACAAGAAACTTATCGACTATGTTTTCAAAAACGGTGAAGTGTTTGAAGCCGTTCAAAAGACTGTACCTCAAACAGTAAAAGATATTCAACAAGTATGCAAAGATAACCATATTAACATTTCATATGACGATGCTCAAGTGGTAGCTAATAGATGCCTTTGCGACTCTTTAACTATCCAAAATGAGCTAAAAAAACTTATAGACTATGCTAATGGAAAAGATATTACATCGCAAATGGTTAATGATATAGTATCTAACTATTACAACTCTGACGCTTTTGCTTTTTCAAAAGCTGTAGTATCTATGAATGGTCAACTCTCTATTAAGATACTCCATGAATTATACGCTTTAAGGACAGAACCTATTGCTATATTAGGTGCTGTTTCTAAAGCCTTTATAGACCTATACAGGGTCAAGACGGCTTTAGCTAATGGCAGAAGTGAAAGAGATATCTTAGAAGATTTCGACTACGCTAGAAAAGAGTTCGTCGTTAGAAACTACATTAGAGATGAACACAAAATAAGGCTAGAACACGTTAGAGATTGTATTAGGATTTTAGCACAAACTAGTGTGGATTTAGTATCCTATAGCATAGATGGAAAAATATTGTTAGAAAAAGCTGTCGCTGAAATGATTAATGCGGGTTATAAATACTACTAGAAAGTGGGTGTTATTCTATTTGCTTAAAGTAAAACAAGCTATAATTGTAGAAGGCAAATACGATAAAATAAAGCTATCTTCTATAATAGATGGCGTAATAATTCAAACTGACGGATACGGTATTTTCAAGGATAAAGAAAAATTAGACCTTATCCGTTTTTATGCTAATAGTACAGGCATTATTATCTTAACTGATAGCGATAGTGCAGGTTTTAAAATTAGGAACTTCCTAAAAGGTGCTATTAATGAGGGGAATATTATTAACGTATATACCCCCGACGTATTTGGCAAAGAAAAAAGAAAAGTTAAACAGTCGGCAGAGGGTAAACTGGGTATTGAGGGCTTAGACGTTGAAACTATATTAGAGGCTTTTAAAAAAGCTAACATTACAGACTACGCTATACAAGATGCCCCCACTAAAAAGATTACTCACACCGATTTATATACCCTAGGTTTAAGCGGTACTCCCGATAGTAAAAAGCTACGTCAAAAGTTGCTAAAAAGTTTAAACCTACCAGAACGTTTAACTACTAATGGTCTTTTAGAAGTCCTTAATACTAAATATTCTCTTGAACAGCTTGAGGATATTCTAAAACAAATTTAAATAACGTAAGTTATTGAATTTACGTTAAAATACTCATAAAGGGGGAATTTTTTAAAGTATGGTTTTTTCAAGCCTTGTAATGATATATGTATTCTTGCCTATAGTGCTGTTAGTATACTTCTTATCTCCGAATAGATTTAAGAACTTTATAATACTAGTTGCGGGGTTAATCTTCTATGCATGGGGCGAACCCGTATACATTTGGGTTATGATAGTATCATCTTTGGTGGACTATATGGCAGGGCTATTTATTAACAAGTATGATGATAACCCAAAAATTAGAAAGTTAGCTTTAATCATATCTATGATGGTAGACTTAGGATTTTTAGTAGTGTTTAAGTACAGCGGATTCTTTGTGAACAATATAAATAGTCTGCTAAACCTTAACATACCAGTCCCCGACTTGCCTTTACCGATAGGTATATCTTTCTACACGTTCCAAAGTATGTCATATACGATAGACTTGTATTGGCGAAAGATTAAAGTGCAAAAAAACTTCCTAGACTATCTTGCTTACGTTTCGTTGTTCCCACAACTAGTAGCTGGACCTATAGTAAGGTATGAGGATGTACAAAACGAAATCAGTGAAAGAAAAGTAAACATCGGGTTAGTCGGTGAGGGAGTAAACCTATTTATAAAGGGCTTAGCTAAAAAAGTACTCTTAGCCAACAATATAGGCTCACTTTGGACTGAAATAAAAACCCTAGACTTTACACAAATATCCGCACTAACCGCATGGATGGGTATACTATCCTTTACTTTTCAAATATACTACGACTTCTCTGGGTACTCCGATATGGCTATAGGTTTAGGCAAAATGTTAGGATTTCACTTCCCTAAAAACTTCGACCACCCTTACATATCGAAAAGCGTTTCGGAATTTTGGAGAAGATGGCATATTACTATGGGTTCATGGTTTAGAGAGTATGTGTATATACCTCTAGGGGGCAACAGGTGTAGCAAAGCCAAAATGTTAAGGAACACCTTTATAGTATGGGCTGTTACTGGTTTTTGGCACGGTGCAGACTGGAACTTTATACTATGGGGGCTATTCTATGGTGTGATACTCACCATTGAAAAGTTGTACTTCCATAAGATTCTAGAAAAGCTACCTAGCATAGTTAGGATACTATATACCTTTGTGTTGGTGGTAATAGGTTGGGTTCTATTCGATACCGAAAGCTTAACTAGTGCATGGCAACTATTAAGAGCTATGTTTGGATTTAACTACAACTTTGCGGATAGTTACAGCTTGTACCAACTTTCAAGCTACCTAGTAATGTTTATACTATGTGCTATATTTAGTACCAACATTAGAGAAAAAGTTACAAGTATACTAACATCAAAGAATAGTCTTTCTAAGATATACTATTACTCATTGCCAGTACTACAGTTGGTAACTATGGTTGTTTGTACAGCATACTTAGTGGATGCTACTTATAACCCATTCTTGTACTTTAGATTTTAGGGGGGGTGAATCGTTTGCGTTCAAAACAGTTAAAGATTACAGTCTTGATATTCTTTATATTTTTGTTGGTTCTTCCTATTGCTACTGCTTTTTCCAAAAAAGAGGATAAGTCCGAAATGGAAAATAGAACCTTAGCAAAGTTCCCTACGTTCTCTATAGAAAAGATTAGAGATAAATCTTTTATGGATGGCTTTGAAGATTACCTATCCGACCACTTTATAGCAAGGATAAATTGGATTGAACTTAAAGTAAATGCCGAACTTATGTTAGGCAAAAAAGAGATTAATGACATATATATCACAGATGATATGTTGATAGAAAAATTAGATGAACCTAACTACTCCACTATTGACGAATCTGTATCGGCTATAAATAGCCTTGCTGAAAGGTTTACCACCCCTGAATACTATGTGTTAGTAGCACCTACATCAGCGGGAATATACACCGATGAGTTACCACTCAATGCACCACAAGTTGACCAAAAAGAAGCCGTTATTGACTACATATACAACGGGCTATCGGATGATATAACTTCTATAGATGTTTATAACACGCTATTGGCGTCTAAGTCGGAATATATATACTACCGCAACGACCACCACTGGACTTCTTTGGGAGCATACTACGCTTATAATACGGCTATTCAAAAGCTAGGCTTTACACCTATAGCATACGATAAGTTTAACATAGAACACACTACCAACGACTTTAAAGGTACATTCTATTCTAAATCCCTATACGATGGCATAAAAGCAGACACCATAGACGTATACACCATGGACAAGTCCGAGGGTATTCAAAGTATGACGGTAAACGACGGCTCTACAGAAACTGTCTTCGATAGCCTCTATGATAGGTCTTATCTAGAAACTAAAGACAAGTATGCTATGTTCCTATCCGAGAACAACCCTATAGTTACTGTTAAAACTAATATCGATAACGATAAGAAGTTATTAATCATAAAAGATTCCTATGCTAACTGTTTTGTTCCGTTCCTATCCGAACACTACAGCGAAATAGTAATCCTAGACTTAAGATACATCGGTGTGACTAGCGAAAACATAGTAGATATAAACGATTTTAATCAAGTGCTATTTTTATACAATGCTTCAACTATTGCTCAAGACGAAAACTTAAAAAAGATGAATTACATCTTTAGCAATACAGAAGATTAAATTTTTAAAGTTTTATGGAACGTCATTTTTGGGCGTTCCTATTTTTATGTGTACAAATATCTTTTTTTGTGTATTATACAAAAAAACACTTGATATTTTGTCGAATTTGTTATATAATACTGTTAGACGATTTAGCATCGTAATATTTTTTTAGGAGTTGATTTCAATGGAAAATGTAGGTTTTATCGGCACTGGTAATATGGGTTATGCCATTATGAAAGGAATCTCAGAAAGTGCTTTAAAGGACAATGTAAACATTCACGCTTTTGATATAAATGAAAGTAGCTTAAATAGGTGTTCTAGTATAGCTACTCTTTGCACTTCCGAAAAGGAAATTTTACAAAAGTGTAAGTATGTATTCTTAGCGGTTAAACCTCAAGTAATTGAGAATATTTTAGTAACCATTAAGGACTATGTAACAGAAGATACCGTTATAGTATCCATACTAGCAGGAATTACTGGAGAGTATATAAAATCTCAAACTATAGAAAATGCAAAGGTTGTATTGGTAATGCCAAATACTCCCCTACTACTAAACGAGGGAGCATCTGCACTATCACCAGTAGCACCCGTAACCGATGACGAATTTAACTTCGTTAGAAGTATCTTTGATAGTTGCGGTAAGACTGCTATACTCACCCCCGACAAGATGAAAGAAGTTATCGCTATAAATGGCAGTAGCCCTGCATTTATATACCTCTATGCTAAGGCTTTTATAGACTACGCTGTAGAAAACGGCATTAGTGAAAAGTCCGCTACAGACCTATTTGCACAGTCTTTAATAGGTTCTGCTAATATGATTACAGATTCTGGATACACCCTAGACGAACTTATCAAAATGGTATCATCCCCCGGGGGAACTACTTTAGCTGGTTTGGATGAACTATACAAAGGCAATCTTGAGGGAATAACTAAAAAGTGTTGTGAAAGTTGCACCAAACGTGCATACGAACTATCTAAATAGTTATAAAATTTTAAATTAGTACATATCATAGTATAAAAGAAAAGGTGATGTGTACTTATGAGATACGTTGAAAATAGTCTTAACAATGGCAAAAAGTTGACTACTGCACTGCTGTTGGCTTTAGTGTTTTGTGGTATTGTGTTTGGTGTGTACCTAGTATGGCAACATCCCAACTGGGAGTTGCTACATACTAAATACATATCACAAGGCTTTATAGTAGAGTCCACAAGTAAGACACTTTTGCAAGTGTTCCTAAATGCGTTTTCGTGGACGTGCTACAGCCTACTAATAGTATATCTAAGCGGATACTCCGCAATAGGACATCCTATTAGTTTAATGCTCATGCTACTGCGTGGAATAGCTTTAGGTATATCTATGTGTATGCTATACTTAGACTATCGCTTAAAGGGTATACTGATATTTATAAGTTTGGTTATGGTACACGCTGTAGCATCCACTGTGGTGTTGGCATTTGCAACGATAACCTCTATAACGCAATCTACTAAGATAGCCTGTACTATACTAGGGCGTTCTTCGGATATGATTTTTTTAAAGCGATATAACATGAGGTTTTTGTTGTATGCTATAGTAGTGCTAATATCATCCATTGTGGATACTATTTTAACTTA
The DNA here is from genome assembly GCA_964466485.1 of uncultured Ruminococcus sp. GTDB lineage: Bacteria > Bacillota > Clostridia > Oscillospirales > Ruminococcaceae > UBA5884. The sequence continues at coordinate 1,679 of CAYXNU010000087.1, read as the reverse complement.
CACATTCTATAATGTGCTTATATGAGGAACAGTTTGAGTGTTCCGTGAAAGAGTAAATATTTGGAAGTTTAAACTTTTGAAAGGATTGATTTGTTTGGCAAAATTCTCTAACCCATTTGACTTTGAAAGTGCTGGGTCAGGTATTTCTAAAAATGCCCCTAAAAAGAAAAGAATTGTCGTGTTCTTTGAAATATTTTTTAATAAGTTTTGGAAACTCCTAGGATTAAACGTTATATATATGTTGTTCTGTTTGCCTATAGTTACTATAGGTCCAGCGACAGCAGGAGTTACCAAAGTATTAAGAAACTTTTCCCAACAGCGACCAGTATTCCTATGGGGTGACTTTATAGAAAGTTTTAGAAAGAACATGAAACAAGGCTTAGCTATGGGCTTTATAGATATCTTTGTGTTTATAAGTGTAGCATTAGGATGTTACATATATCCATTGCAAGTAGAAAACACTGGTAGCAATATGTGGTATATTCCGTTTATAACTACCATGGCTATAGGCATTACGGTGTTCATAATGAGCGGTTATGCTTACTTAATGATAGTTACTACCAACCTATCTTTTAAGAATATATTAAAGAATTCGTTCTACCTAACGTGTGTGTGTGCTAAGCAAAGTCTACTTACATTCTTAATATGCACACTAGTGGTAATAGTAGGTATCTTCCTATTTGCAACCAACGACTTTGCTAAGATGTGCATAATATTCGCACCCGCAACAATAATAGGTTTAATAGTCTGTTTCAACTTTTACCCAATAATACAAAAGTTTGTAATCAATCCATACTACGAGCAGACTGGTGAGGAAAACCCCGAAAACAGATACACTAATACATCTAATGAGGGAAGTATATTCACCGACAGAGGCGGAGAAGAAGCTCCTATAGTTTCAGACAAGGCTAAAAGAAAGACTGCTAATGCTACTAAAAAACGCAAAGGCAGAACCATTTCTTAAAAGAATATTTTCTACGGAACGGCAATTAGTCGTTCCGTTTTTTTGTTGTATTCGTGAATGTGTTTATTATTCACTAAAACTATTTACAAAAGTTTAAAAATATAGTATAATATTGATACAAATATTAAGGAGGGGCTAAGCTATGAACACTCAAATTTCAATATCTAATATTATTAGAATAGACCACATAAACAAGCCTAGCAAAGCTAGATTAATCTATAAGAGCGAAGATAACCAAACTAAAGAGATAGTCTTAAAATCGGCAGAACGTGAATGGTTGAAAAAACATCCTAATAAGGGGCTTTTAAACAAACTACAGTACAAGAGCAATGGTATACGTTACATTTGCGATAGGCATCGCTCCACTGAAAACCCCACTTGCCGTAAACTGATATTCTTTATGCCAAAAGAAACTTGCATTATCTTCTGTTGCGACGATACCAACGAAGTTAGGTTTATCCAAACTTTAAACCTACTACACAGCCACCAATGGGGTACTTTTGATAATACTTAAACATATTTATCAAGAAAGTGTCAATACTATAATCATTAAACCATTTTTGAAAGGAATGTTTTTTATGATTATAGGGATTAAATCCAATTTCGACTCTTTAGATTTAGCGGAAGTATGTGCTAACAAAATTAGAAAAAACGTTTCAGGAAGTAAAAGTATCAAGATAGTTTCTAAAAATCTAAACAACCAAGAAATTCCTGC
>CAYXNU010000086.1:0-7356 GCA_964466485.1 uncultured Ruminococcus sp. | reverse complement strand
GAACGCCGCCCACGGCGTTCCGCAATTTTGCAAAGCAAAATTGTATTGTCGAATTGGCGTTAAAATATATTGTAAAATTAGTTATTATATGTTAATAGTTAGTGATTTGATGCTATGATATAAAGGATGGTAAACTTTTATGAACACTGAAAACAAAGCAAAACTATGGAGGAAAACGTTCTTTAATGTTGCTTTGTTGCTAGTTTTCACGGTTGTAATGCTTATAGGCACTTCTATTATGCGTTGGAAACTTATTAGCAATTCTAAGGATATGAACTCTTTGCTTTTAAGTAACTACGCTATTGCCGAGGAAAAGGAACTTGAAACTTATAAAACATTAGTAACTTTAGGTGTAAACTTTATAGATGAGGAAGAACAACAAGGTTCTTCTATACAAGAGATTGAGTCTAGATTGCATACATACATAAATGGCTTATGCAAACTATATTCTAGTAATGTAATTAGAAACTATGCAGTAATAGATGGAAATATTATTTCTAGTGATACAACATTTGAAGCTATTGACAGTGAAGACTATAGCTATATTACCTCTGATTGGTATAAAGGTGCTTTAAGTGCCGATGGCGAAGTCTATGTGTCTGACGCTTACAAAGATGCTATAACAGGTGAAGTTACTGTTACGGTTGCCAAAAAAGCAACTAGTTCTAACAGTGTTCTTAGCTTTGATATCTTCTTTCACCATTTCCATGATGGCAAAGTGGCTATAGATAAACCCTCAAATGGTGCGTACTACCTTTGCGATGGAAACGGAACTGTTATGTTCCACGATACCAAAGTATACGACAATTGCGAAGATATTCAGTACTTTGTAAGTGAAATAATAAATAAGTTTGAAAGTACTTCCGAAACAGGAACTTTAGATAGCTATATAGATGCTAAAGGCAATAAACGTAGTGCATATATTCAACCCCTTACTAATGGATGGTTTATACTATACACTATCCCACAATCCAACTCGATAGGCGGTTTGAACACTTTCTACTGGGTAATAGGTACTATATTTGTAGTGGGAATAATTCTAATATCTTATATGGCTATGCGTGATTATAATCGTGAAAAGTGCAATCAACAGTTGTTGGAAGAACGTTTGGAAATGGAGCATACTGCACAGATGTATCAAAAGACTATGAGCAGTACTTCGTTGGCTTATAGAAGAATATACTATATCAATCTAAATAGTGCTAAGTACTATTTGATATACCCTACCAAAAGTGATGAACCCGAAACTGGAAACTACTTGCAAATGATTGATACACACTTTACTAATGTAAGTATCAACCGTGAAAACTTTACAGAGTTGAAAAGCTTTTTCAATTTGGCAAGTATTAGGGATGAACTCTCACAGAAAGAGTATATCGAAAATAGATGTCAGTATATAGATTTAAATGGCAAGGTTGAAATCTGTTCGGTAACTATTACCGTTGCCGAAAAGAGAGAGGGTAATATTACTGGTGTTACTCTTATGGTACGCAACATCGAAAACGTACTTAAACAGGAGGAGGCTCAACGGGAACTTCTAACGTTGGCAGTACAACAAGCCGAAAATGCTAACCATGCCAAAAGCGATTTCTTATCTAATATGTCACATGATATTCGTACACCTATGAACGCAATCCTCGGAATGACTACCATTGCACTTATGAATATAAACGATAAATCTAAAGTGGAAGATTCTTTGAATAAGATTATGGTTTCGGGGAAACATCTGCTAGGGCTAATAAATAGCGTTCTAGATATGTCTAAAATTGAGAATAGCAAGATAAATCTTAGCGAGGATGAGTTTAGCATTTCCGATGCTATAGATAGTCTAACTACACTGTTCCGCAACCAAATAGTAGCCAAACACTTAAGCTTAAAAGTATCTACCGAAAGTATAGAACATGAGTACGTTATCGGGGATGACCAACGCCTACAACAGATATTAATTAACATTATGGGCAATGCTGTAAAGTTCACCAACGATGGCGGAAAGATATTCTTGACTATTAGGGAAAAACCGTCCAACGTTTTGGATATGGGTTGCTATGAATTTACTTTTGAAGATACTGGCATAGGCATGGACAAAGACTTTATTAAGAAAGTTTTTGAGCCGTTCTCTCGTGCTAAGGATTCTAGAACTACTAGCATTGAAGGAACTGGCTTAGGTATGTCAATCGCTATAAGAATAGCTAAGATGATGGGTGGAGATATACAAGTCGAAAGTGAACTCGGTAAGGGTTCAAAGTTTACCGTAACGGTATACTTAAAGATTAACAACCTCTCCAACGACGACTTACAAGAGTTTAGTAAGCTATCAGTTTTGGTAGTGGATGACGAACTAGTCGATTGCCAAAGTACTTGCGAAATATTGAAAAGTTTAGGCATTAGCAATAGTTACGTCCAAAGTGGCAACGATGCAGTTCAAACCATTGCTAAGGCACACCAACAGGGTACAGACTTCTCTTTAGTTATCCTAGACTGGAAAATGCCCGAAAAGGATGGTATTCAAACGGCTAAAGAAATCCGTCACACTACGGGAGATATACCTATTATAATACTATCCGCTTACGACTGGAGCGATATAGAAAGAGAAGCCCTCGCAGTGGGAATAAACGCTTTTATAGAAAAGCCTTTGTTTAAGTCTAGGCTTACGCACGTTTTAAAGGATATCGTTGGTGTAAGCAAATCCACACAAGAAATGCCTTTGCAAAAGCACGACTACTCCAACAAGAATATACTACTAGTAGAGGACAACGAACTAAACATAGAAGTCGCTAAGGAAATTTTAAATGCTTTAGGGCTTAAAGTGGAAATGGCTTACAACGGCAAAGAGGCTGTGGAAAAGGTTGCACAGTCCCCGATAGGTTACTACAACTTGATATTTATGGATATTCAAATGCCTATTATGAACGGCTACAACGCTACCATAAATATTAGAAGTCTACCACGCACGGATACCAAAAACATCCCTATAATAGCCATGACTGCCGATGCTTTCGCAGACGATGTTAAAAGGGCTTACGACTGCCAAATGAATGGGCATATTGCAAAGCCTATAAATGTAGACGCTCTACAAAAAGTTATAGACGAATGGATTTAAATTTGATTTAATAGTAGCATGGAACGGTAGTTTGCCGTTCCGCTTTTTTATGGATTTTATAAAATTCTTGAACGATAACATTTTTTGTGATATAATATATATTGCAATTACTATTACGGAGGTGAAACCGTTATGGAAAACTTTTGCACAAAAGCTTTTCCTTAACGAGTACTTTATGATTTATACAATAACTTTCAACCCTGCCATAGATTATGTAATCCATACCGCAGATATAAAGATGGGTGCGGTTAATCGTACTAGCGACGAAAAAATCTATTTTGGGGGCAAGGGAATAAACGTTTCAATCGTGTTGAATGAACTGGGAGTGCAGTCCAAAGCGTTGGGATTTATTGCGGGGTTTACTGGCAAAGCCATTGAAGATGGGCTATCTAAGCAAGGAATATCCACGGACTTTGTACATCTAGAGAACGGCTATTCTAGAATTAACGTAAAGATTAAATCCGCTCAAGAAACGGAAATAAATGGGCAAGGGCCTCAAATTCTAGATAGCGATATAGAAAAGCTATTCAAAAAGTTGGACAGCGTTCAAGATGGCGACACTGTGGTACTTGCTGGAAGTATCCCAAATAGTTTGCCTAACAACATCTACGAAAGAATATTTGAACACCTAAAGGATAGAAAAGTAAAAATGGTTGTGGATACCACTAAAGATTTACTAATGAAAGTCTTGAAATATAAACCATTCCTAATAAAACCCAACAACTTTGAACTTAGTGAAATTTTCGGGAAAGAGTTATCCACCTTTGAGGAAGTATCCACATATGCCAAAAAGCTTAAAGATATGGGTGCTACAAACGTTTTAGTATCCATGGCAGGTGACGGTGCTGTCCTAATAGATGAGAACAATATAACGCACACTTGTGGGGTTTGCAAGGGTACTGTTAAAAATTCCGTGGGGGCAGGGGATTCCATGTTGGCAGGGTTTATAGTAGGCTCTGTAAATGGAGATTACGGGTACGCTTTAAAGCTAGGCACTGCCACTGGTGGGGCTACTGCGTTCTCTAACGGCTTAGCCACCAAAGATGAGATATTCACGCTACTACAACAACTAATATAACTAAAAAGCGGAACGTCACCCACGACGTTCCGCTATAAAAATAGTTTACTCTAATTAATCAATCAAGGTTGAGAAGTTTCTTTTTAAGTAGTAGCAAGTCCACATTAGATACTTTGTCGTCTTTGTCTAGGTCAGCGTTTTTCAAGCCCACAGCGGATATGTTGCAATCTGTAGGGGATAGCTTATAGTTTTTAAATAGTGCAACGTCTAGGATATTTACTGTATTGTCGCAGTTTAGGTCGCCTAGTAGCGTAGCGGAAACTTCAGCAATGCCTAAGTCAGCAGTGGTAAAAGTAGTAAAGTTTGATAGCACATCGTCACTGCTAGAACTAGAAGTGTCGTCTGTACTGGTATCCCACCAGTTGCCCCTGTTGTTCCAACTGTTCCAGTTGTCCCATGGGTTTTGGCTGTTGGAAGAAGAATCCTTGTTGGAGTTTGAACTAGAAGTTATGTAGTCCCCGTTGGAATCTTTTAGTCTAATCTGTACAGTGTTCAAGGCAGAGGAATCTTCTTTTAGTAGGTTGCTAGGCACGGTAATGGACGCTGTTCCGTTGTCTATGGTAGCAGAGCCAACTAGTATGCCGTTCACATGGAACGTAACCTCTTTAGCAGAATCTTCACTAACTTGAGCCGTAACCTTTACAGAGTTATCCTCATTAGTAATGGAAGTAACTTCTAACTTATCGGAGTAAGTGTAGCCTAAAGACTTAGCTAAAGTTTCCACAGAGGAGAACTGTTCAGCCATCCATGAGAACCTTGCAGTGCCGTAGTCTTTAAGGCTTTGAACTTCTGTTTGGTAGTCGGTAGAAGTGTGCCACTTGTTCAAGTCAGCCACAGCGGACTTTTCATACTTACTAGCCCATGTATCTATTAAGCCGTCAGTTTTGGTAAGTTCGTCAAGTGCGGGTTTAATCTCTTGATACTGTTCATAGGCTTGTACTATAAAGTAAGGGTCTTTGGTTAGATACTTGTACCAGTGGTCGGTGTCGTTGTAGTAGTATTGAGCAGTCCACCATTCGTTGGTAGGAACTACATAACTAGCGTTCCATGTCCAGTCGTAGTCCCATGCGGGACCCATCTTGAATAGTGAATCGAAGTCCTTGTACATAAAGTTGCTAAAACGCATACCATCGCAGTTAGCGGAGAGTTCCAAAGTAAACCAGTACTTTACTAGAGAATCCATATCAAATAGTTGGCTGTAGTGTAGACTGTCGCCATCGTATTCAGTGTAGTAGTCGTCAGCGGTAACGGAGTTTTCAAAGGCTTGAATGTAGTCTTTTGCGTAGTTGTACATATCGTCGTTGGTGACGGCGTATTCGGGACTTTTGAACTGTATAGGTTGTTGTCCGTCCGTGTCGAAGTCGGATACTTGTTTGGTGTGGTAGTAGTCGTAGGTGTCTAGTTCGAGTAGGTAGCCCCCAGTAATATCGTCTGGTAGGGTAACGTAGTCGCTTACGGTGTAGGACTTTCCATCCCATGTAAAGGTATTAGAAGTAACCCACGATAGGTCTTGTTGTAGTAGGTCTTCCAGTTCGTCACGTTGAGTTTTAGTCATACCACTGGACTTGTTAGCCTTGTATACAGCCTTAGCGATATCTTCAGCGGTTTCTTCCCAGTCGTAGATGTTTACTCTGTTTTCGGCTATACGAACGTTTTCAGCGATGTAGTACATACCGTTGTATTCGCCGTTTAGGACTACTGCAACGGGTGTCATATCGGCGGTGTAGTCCATGCCTAGTTGGTGGGAAATGTAAGGAAATATAGAGTTTCTAAGGTGGGTGTAGTCCATGTATTCAGCCAATAGCACCCAGTGTTTGCTTTCGCCCATGCCTAGTATGTCGGTTTTAGAGTCAAGTTTAATCTTGTAAGGTTTCTTTTCGTGTTCCCATGTATAGTTGCCACGTCCTCTTATGGATATTTCGCCGTCGTATAGTTGGGAGGTGTCGTCGTATTCGCTAGAGCCTTGCAACTTAAAAGTAGCACCCTCGTATTCGTCCTTACTAGCGACAGCCTCACCGCTGTCGGTATTTATGTATACTACAGGCAACTCACTGATGTATATAGCACAGGTATAGTCTACGTTGTCGGCGGTAACGGTAACCGACAACATCTTTTCTAAGTCGTCTTCTGTGGGGGTGTAGCTGTCGCCAGTGTTGGAAATCTTTTCGCCATCGATGTACCATGTATAGTCTACTTGTGTAGCGGAAATATTCTCCAAAGATACACTTACTGGAGAGCCAACCTTTACCACGTCGTTGGAAAATTTAACACTAGGGGTTTGGTTCTGCGAAGTGGAATCCACTGCACTAACAGTGATAAACTGTCCCATAGGTGCGGACAACATCGCTACACCCACAGATAGAATACACGCACACATCACAGACGCTATCTTAAACTTTGACATATAAAGCCTTCTTTCACAAATATATTAAACATATTATACCACTGCTTGTATTATCTGTCAATAGATATAATGAGAATATGTACGGAATAGCGATAAAAAAAGCGGAACGTCACCCACGACATTCCGCTATAAAAATATTCTCTATGCGACTTTTAGAAAACTGCTACATGGTAACCATTCTTACCGGAAAGCTTTACGTTTCTAACTTCGCCCTCTGCGTTCTCAAACATAATCTCTGCACTGATAGGATTAACGCATAGGCACACACCTATACTAGCAGTAACTGGATGATACTTCTTCTTATACCTAAAGTGAATACTTAAAGATGAGCTAATCTCTTTACACTTTTTGTATACGAATTCTTCATCGGGTAGCCCCGAAACGAATCCTACAAATACATCCCTGTTCCACCTAGCGATAAATCCGCAATCTTTAAATATCTTGTTTAGTTCACTAGCTGTGTACTTTAGCACCTCATCCGAGCCGTCACCGAGGGTAGTATTTATAGATGTAAAGTTATCCAAATCCACTACGAACATAGCACAGAGTTCATCCCTACTAATGGACTTGATATTCTCATTAACGCAATGCACAAAAGCATTTTGGTTCATGATATTAGTTAAGTGGTCCATGTTAGCCTCTTTAAACATCTCCTCACCGATGTTCTTTTGGTACTGTACAAACTCTTCTAGGTTAGTGTTACCTTGAATCTGCACTAGTAGTTCTTCAGCCATCTGTAGGTTTTTAATGTTAGAATCGAACATTAACTTTAGT
>CAYXNU010000085.1:0-7358 GCA_964466485.1 uncultured Ruminococcus sp. | reverse complement strand
ACTAACGTTGAAACTTGGCTTAGGAGGCGGTTTGAATAAGTAAATTTTTAGGTTTTAGCGGACTTAAAGACATATTTAACGAACATAAAGGCTACGAAAAACAGATACTCTTGCTATCTAAAAACGAGTTAGTCAAAACGTATATGGGGTCTTTCTTAGGGCCTATATGGGCTTTGATTAAGCCTATATTTACTTTGTTTATACTTTGGTTCGCTTTCGATATAGGTCTTAGAAGTGATGGTAATGTGCATGGCTTTCCTAGGTTTGTGTTCTTACTTACAGGATATGTGCCATGGTTTTTTATTAGTGAAAGTATAATAGGCGGTTCAAGAAGTTTACGAAAGAACAGCCAGTTTATTACAAAGATATCTTTCCCAGTTTCAAACATAATGACCTTTACTGCACTATCTAGGTTTTATGTACAACTAGTGCTATGTGTACTTATGTATATAACTTTGGTAGCTTTAGGCTATTGCCCTAGCGTGTATAACTTACAGTTTTTCTACTATATAGTAATGATGTTTATATTCTTCTTAGCTCTATCGTGGACTTTGGCAACTTTTAGTGCTATAAGCCGTGACTTTGAAAACTTAGTAAACTCTATCATGACGGGATTGTTTTGGCTATCGGGTGTCTTTTGGGATACCTACGGCATAGAGAACGACACCCTTAGAAGATTGATGTATATCAACCCTATAAACTACTTTGTGAACGGCTACAGAAAGTCTTTCCTATACGATGAGTTTATATTTGAACGTCGTGGCGAAAATATAGTATTTTTCGTGGAGTTGATAGTGGTAATACTTTGGGGCGCACACAACTACAAAAAGCTAAGAAAAACTCTCCCAGATATACTTTAGTGAGGTGCTACTTTTATGAGTGATAATCCAATAATAGAATTTAAAAACGTAACTAAAGAGTACTACCTCTATAAGGATTCTAAGGCACGTTTTAAGGCTATATTCACCAACAACAAAGGTGTAAAACGCCATACCGCACTAAACGGCATTAGCTTTAAGATAGACCGTGGAGAATCTGTGGGCATTATAGGTAAGAACGGTGCTGGTAAGTCTACCATGCTAAAAATGATTACTGGTGTATCTTTTCCCAATGAGGGCGAAATTATAGTAAAAGGCAAAGTCGCTGCCTTACTGGAACTTACTGCGGGTTTCTCCAACGATATGACTGGCAGAGAAAATATCTACCTTAAAGGGTATATACTAGGGCTTAACGACAAGGAAGTTAGCGAAATAGAACAGAATATCGTGGACTTCGCAGACCTAGGTGAGTACCTAGACCAACCCGTTAAAACGTACTCTAGCGGTATGAAAATGCGTCTAGGGTTTGCTATAAATATTAACATCAACCCCGATATATTAGTCATAGATGAGGCTTTAAGTGTCGGTGACGCAGAGTTTAAAAAGAAGTGCAAAAACAAGATTAAAGAACTTATCTCTCAAGGGGTTACTGTGCTATACGTTAGCCATTCAGCTGACAGCTTAAAAGAGATTTGTAGCCGTACCATATTCCTAATGGATGGCAAAATAGTTTTCGATGGCAACACCGAAGAAGGCATTAAAGTCTACAACGAAAAGACTAAGCCTAAAAAGAAAAAGTAACGTATCGAACGTTAAATATTATTTATTAGAAAGTGGTGTTTTATTATGAGTAAGAACATTTTTGGAGTTATCCTCGCAGGGGGTAGCGGTACTAGAATGGGCAACGTTGAAAAGCCTAAACAGTTTATGGAACTAGGCAACAAGCCTATACTAGTCCACACTATAGAAAAGTTTATGCTTAACAGCAACTTTGAAGCTATTATAGTGCTAGTGCCTAGCCAATGGGTTAAACATACTCAAGATATTATTAAGAAGTATATAAATACTAACTTGAACAGTGTATACGTTATTCAAGGGGGAACTTCTAGAAACGAAACTATTATGAACTCTATTAAGTTTATAGAAGAAAATTACACCCTAGATGACGATACTATTATCGTTACTCACGACTCTGTAAGACCTTTCGTTACTCACAGAATCATTGAAGAAAACATTAAGTACGCCCTACAGAACGACGCTTGTGACACTGTTATCCCTGCTACTGATACCATTGTGGAAAGCCTTGACGGCAAACTCATTAGCTCTATCCCAGATAGAAAACTTATGTATCAAGGACAAACACCTCAAACCTTTAAAGCGAAAAAGTTAAGAGAACTTTACAACTCCCTTAGCGAACAAGAAAAAGATATCTTAACTGACGCTTGTAAGATTATGATTCTCAAAGGGGAAAAAGTTCACCTTGTTAGCGGTGAAGTCTACAATATAAAGATAACTTACCCTTATGACCTAACTATGGCTAAGGCTATTTTGGAGGAAACTAAGTAATGTTAAATACTGTCTATCAACTAAAGAACCCACGTCAATTTGACATAGTTTTCAAAGATATAAACATAGACGATTATCACATTATAGTAAGACCTACTCATCTATCTATATGCCACGCAGACCAAAGATACTATCAAGGGCTTAGACCTGAAAAAGTTTTAAGACAAAAGTTGCCTATGGCTCTAATTCACGAGGGTATAGGGGAAGTTATATACGACCCTACCAACACTTACCCAAAGGGTACTCTTGTGGTTATGATTCCTAATACACCTGTGGAAAAGTCTAGCGTGATTGCTGAAAACTACCTTAGAAGTTCTAAGTTTAGGGGTAGCGGTTTCGATGGATTTTTACAAGAGTATGTATTCCTAGAACCCGACAGAGTAGTCGCCCTACCTAATGACATAAACAGGAACGTGGGGGCTTTCACTGAAATAGTATCCGTAAGCTACCACGCACTACTAAGGTTTGACAAGATTGCCCACAGCGTTCGCAACAGAATAGGCGTTTGGGGCGACGGTAACTTAGGCTATATTACATCTTTGCTAATAAAGAAACAGTTCCCAGAGTCTGAAGTGTATGTTTTCGGTGTAAACCAGTCTAAACTAAATGACTTTACTTTTGCTGACAAAACTTTCCTAGTAAGCAACATCCCAGAGGGTTTAACTGTAGACCACGCTTTTGAATGCGTTGGCACTATAGCCTCCGCTAAGGCTATTAACCAAATTATAGACTACATCATGCCTGAGGGTACTATATCTTTGCTAGGTGTCAGCGAGGACGACGTTCCTATAAATACTAGAATGGTTCTTGAAAAGGGTCTTAGACTTTTCGGCAGTAGCAGAAGTGGCAGAGAAGACTTTATACAACTAATAGAATTCTACAAAAAATACCCCGACGTTTTACTATACCTTGAAAACATCGTGGGAAGTGTTATCAACGTTAAAAGCATTAAGGATATCACTAACGCTTTTGAAACTGATATGCACACCATGGTGGGCAAGACTATTATGGTTTGGAATAAATAATATGAGTTTTAAAAATTACGGAACGATGTGGGTGTCGTTCCGTACATTGTTAATTTCATACTGTTAATTAATATATATTTTTAGTTGACTTTTAGCAACCACTATGGTATAATAAGCCTATCGTTTAAATGCAGATGTGGTGAAATTGGTAGACACGTTAGTTTCAGGTACTAATGGTAGTGGTATCCATGTGGGTTCGAGTCCCACCGTCTGCATACATTTTAATATAAGGAGGTTGTAAGCAAAGTCTATGAACTTTGCACTTGAAAATATTTATGAGTGATATTTTAGATGAAAACACTAACACATCTAATGAGAATGAGAATGATAACGAAACCGAAAACGTTACCCCGACTAGTACCCCTACCCCCACAGAAGAAGATACTTCCCAAACCGTGAACGTGGACGATACTGTAGAGCCTACTGGTGAATCTCAAAGTGTGCCTAAAGAAAGTGTTTTTCAAAAACTTAACAGATGTATAGACAATCTAAAAGATGGTTTTGAAACTAACAAGTACATGGACATTATAGTTAGACTGTTTTCGGCTTACTTTATAGTTTCTTTGTATAACTTAGTCCATTCAACGCAAAGCTTTAAAACTTTAGACTTCCCTAGGGATGTGGACGTTCTATCGTTTGTAGAGGGCTTCTGCGTGGTGTTTGTGTTGCTATCACTATTTAGGTTTATTATTAAAAGCATAGGTATAGGGGTCAACACGGATGGCTACTTCTTAGGGACGGCTATACTGCTATACGGTTTAACTACTGTGTTTAGGTGTAACAACTTTTACTATGCTTTCGGTGTAGCTTTGGTAGTTAGTGTATGTATGGTATTTCTACTGCACAACGACTACTTTAAGGAGTTTAAAACCATATCCAAAATGCAAGTAAAGGTTATAGTTGCGGTATTTGCGATATGTGTTACGCTATATGTAGCAACCTTGTGTCTATATAGATATATGATATATTCTACATCCTGTTTTGACTTCGGTATATTCTGTCAGATGTACTACTATATGGTTCATGAATTTCTACCTAACACCACTTGCGAACGTAACGAAATACTATCGCACTTTGCTATTCATGTATCGCCTATATACTACTTGCTATTGCCTATATATGCTATATTCCAGTCCCCTAAGACTTTGTTGGTGTGTCAGGCTATTTTGGTATTTAGTGGAGTGATACCAGTATACTTAATCTGTAAAAACTTTAAGTTCTCAAACGGTAGCACTTTGGGAATATGTGTAATGTACCTATTTTCACCAGCACTAATATCTTCTACGTTTTTCGACTTCCATGAGAATAAGTTTTTAGTTCCGCTATTGCTATGGCTATTTTGGGCTATCGATACCAACCATATAAAGTGTATGTACATATTTATGGCTTTAACCTTGCTAGTAAAAGAAGACGCTTTTATATATGTAGTATGCATAGCCCTATACTTAATAACGTCACATAAGAAGTTCTATAGTAAAAAATTTCAAAAAGAAGTTTCCTACATATGGCACGGAATTTTTATGGTATGTATAGCATTGTTGTACTTTGTGGTAGTCACGGCACTTATGCAAAAGTTCGGGCGTGGTGTAATGGAATACCGTTACAGCAACCTAATGATGGATACCGACAAGGGATTAATTAACGTGGTGCAAACAGTACTACTAGACCCAGCTTTGGCTATATCCGAGGCTTTTGAGGAAGATAAGTTTAAGTTCTTCCTAGAGATGGTTGTACCTTTACTATTCTTGCCATTCTTAAGCAAAAAGATATCCCATGTGTTCTTACTAGTGCCATTCTTCCTAGTAAACTTAATGTCCGACTACCCATACCAAACACAGATAGGATATCAGTACGTTTGCGGTGTTACTAGCATACTAATATACCTATCCATACTAAACCTTTACGAAATGAAGTGCGTACCTAAAAAGTATTTTGCAACGGCTTGTATGTGTACGTCTATAGTGTTCGCTACTATGTATGGTTCGGAAAAACTTTCCTACTATGAGTCATACTGCAACAACCACGACAGAGTTATGAAGATGAACAACATTATCTCTATGATTCCAGATGACGCTTCCGTTGAATGTACTACCTACTATGTACCACAACTTTCTAAACGTAAAGAACTCTACATGATGGTAGACCCCGATAACAAAACTTTCGGAGATATGGACTTTGTAGTACTAAAAGTTGGTGGCGGTGAAGAAGATTTCACTGACAAGGAAATTGATTATCTACTAGACAATGGCTATGAATTCTACAACGGCTATGACGACGTTATATACGCTTTCGTTAAGTCCTCATATCTAAGTAGCCACCCACAACTACTAGAAAATCAACGTTCTACACCTATACCCTCTGAATAATTAAAAAAATACTATATCAAGGAATGGCAACTCGCCATTCCTCTTTTTATTTCACATTAAAATAAATTTCTATTAAAATATCTAATATTTTCTTGACATAGTTACCAATATGGTATATAATCTAATTATAGACAAATATAAAGTATGGGAGGCATTGTTATGAAATTGAAAAAATTAATTACATACTTAATGGCATTATCCATAGTGCCAACTTTTGGGGTTGCTATGAATGTACCTATCAGTAAAGGCTCAACTGCTGAAATACAAGTTTCCGCTGACGAACTAGAAGAAGTTAAGGCTCAACAGCTTTTAACTTTAGTCAACGAGTACCGTAAAGAGAACGGTCTTGAACCTTTGAAAACTTGCGAAGTTATGAACGAAATGGCTAACATTAGAGCTACTGAAATTACAGAGGGCGACTACCTAAACCGTGCAGATGGTTCTTATTATAGTAGCATATTTACCCAGTTCGGAATAACTACTACTATCTTTAACCAAAATAGTTACTGGGCTACTTCCGCTTACGATTCCCCTGAAAAGGCTTTTGAAACCTTTAGGGACAGCGAACGTAACAATATGCTAAATACAAATTACGAATACATAGGCATAGGTGTGTACACTAAAAACGATGTAACTTACTACTATCAGCTATACTGTACTTCTAGTGACCTCTACCAGTACCCAGAAATTACTACCGCTGTAAACACCGAAACTACTATCCCTCTTGATACTACTGATACTACTACCGAAACTTCCCTTGATACTACCACTGAACCCCCTATTGTAACTACTACTGAAGTTACTACCACCACCACGGAAATTACTACTACCACTACAGAACAGACTACTACCGTTTCACTATCCAACGAGGAACTACAAGCTAAGTACAACCTAGATGTAAACAACGACAACGGCATAAATGCTGTGGACTTGCTTATAATTAAAAAGTATTTGTTGGGTATTCTATACTCATAACTAATATGTGATAACTGAAAATTCTTATGGAACGCCCACTGAGCGTTCTATGTATATACGCTCGATACGTTTTATGGATAAGGTGATTTATATGAAAAATACTCAAATATGCCCTATTTGCGGTAAAGAGATTGACTTTGTAGACGATTATGCTTACTTTAAAAATAAAGAAACTCGTGCTGATATGATAGACTATAAGTTTATTGACAAAAATAGAATCGGAATGTGTAAAAAATGTGAATCCCCTATATACAACACTAACAGAAAAATTATACCTTTTCAGTTGCGTGTATTTATAATAGGAGCGATAATTATCTGGGTAATATCCATGTACACAAAAGATGTGGTATTCTGTTATGTATCATTAGCAGTATATTACATAATCACTCAACTTTGGTTTAACTATAATATATTCTATGCTCACAAGAAAAAACAACACTATGTAATACCTACTAAATTGAAATCCGTTTTCTGTGCAACTTTTACCCTACCTAAAGATACTATCTTAGAAACCAAAAACGAAACTCCAAAGTGCAAAGACTTATTTGAAAACAACATCTTAGAAATAAAAAATGGAAATGAAAGTTGTAAAGTAATACTCATAAAAA
>CAYXNU010000084.1:0-7368 GCA_964466485.1 uncultured Ruminococcus sp. | reverse complement strand
AGAACCTTGTCATTGTTCAAAACTATATCGTTAATGATAGCCTTAGCCTTTTCAAAGTCGCTGTCATATGATATAGTATATTCAAGGTCAAGCCTTCTTAACTCTTTTTGGCTGTAGTTTAATACGTTAGAGTTTGTAATGCTACCATTTGGTACATGGGCGGTCTTGTTGTCACTGGTAACTATAGTAGTGTAGAATATTCCAATCTGTTCTACAGTGCCAGTGATTCCCACTGCCTCGACGTAATCCCCTACTTTAAAGGGGCGGTTTAAGAGGATTATAAATCCACCTGAAACGTTAGAAAGACTATCCTTTAAGGCTAAACCTATAGTCACTCCCATAGTGCCTATTATGGTAACTATAGAGGTCATAGGGACGTTTAGTATGGATAAAACTATTATTCCTAAGAGTATGTATAGCACTATTCTAAGGGCAGACTTTATAAATCCACTAGCTGTCTTTTCCATGCTAGATTTATCTAATATGTTGCAAGATACTCTTAATAGAAACTTTACAAATAGCATTCCCACAGCTAAGAACAGTATAGCACTAATCACAGTAGGCAGTGCAGATATAACCATATCTTGAAACTGGCTAAGTATAGTAGTAATCTGTTTAGTTTCCTCTATAGTATCCGAAACCACAGAGTTGACTACATTGTTATCTTCTAAAGCGGTAGTCACTAATTCTTCCAAATCTATCAATCTCCTTTTCTTTAAAAAAATATTCTGTACTATAGTAAATTATAGATTCTATCTTTTAAAAAGTCAAGTAAGAAACTTTTCTTACATGGAAACATATTTCTACTGTAAATATTAATTTTTTTTAAAATATCAAAAATGGGTGTTGCAATATTGACAAATTTGGAGTATAATAAAAACATATTTATGATTTTTTTAAGATGGGAGGATAATGGTATGAACTTACAAATGTCAGTTGCTCAAATGGTAGCGGTAGTGCTTACTGGTATGGTAGTAGTTTTTTCTGCGATACTTCTTTTGATATTCATCATTTGGCTTATGGGTAAGTATTTCACTAGCCGAGATGAGAAGAAAAAGCAAGAATTAGCACAAGCTAAAGCGACTACTCCGCAACCAGCAGTAGTAAAGACTACCCCTAAGACTGAACCTGTTAAGCCAGTTGCCCAATCCGATGACGATGAAGTTGTTGCAGTTATATCTGCTGCAGTAGCTATGATGAGTCTAGCGGATGGCAAAAACTATAAGGTTAAGTCCATTAAGGCTGTTAAGAGTACTACTTCTGGTAGACCTGCTTGGTCGATGGCTGGTCTTAGAGAGAACACTCGTCCATTTAGACAACGCTAAATTTAACTGGTAATTCCAGTAGAAAGGTTATTTTACTATGAGTGAAGCTATTAGTATTTTTGTCGATGCAATCTCAGGTTTAGCGAGTAGTAGTGGTTTAGCAAATATGAGTATCAAGTCTTTTGTTATGATACTTATATCTTTTGTGTTCATGTACTTAGCAATAGCTAAAGGCTTTGAACCATTGCTATTATTACCAATCTCTTTTGGTATGATGTTATCCAATCTTCCGCTAACTGATATGTATCACCCCGAATTGTTCGTTATAAACGAGGAGGGACACATTGACGTTCTAAACGTCCTTACGAACGGCGGTCTGTTAGACATGCTATATTTAGGTGTTAAGTTGCAACTATACCCACCACTAATATTCTTAGGTATCGGTACTATGACAGACTTCTCACCACTTATCGCAAACCCAAAGAGTTTCTTAATGGGTGCTGCTGCACAGGGAGGTATCTTCTTTACATTCCTAGGTGCTGCACTATTAGGTTTCTCTGACGTAGAATCTGGTTCTATCGCTATCATCGGTGGTGCAGATGGTCCTACTTCTATCTATGTATCTAGTAGGTTATTAACCTCCGATAGCACAATAGATACTGGTACTATCGCACTAGCGGCATATACATATATGGCACTAGTTCCAGTAATTCAACCACCTATAATGAAGGCTCTTACTACCAAAGAAGAAAGACTTATTAAGATGCCTCAACTTAGACAAGTTTCTAAGACAGAAAAGATTATATTCCCTATCGCTGTTACAGTAGTTATCGCACTACTAGTTCCATCAGCTGCACCACTAGTAGGTATGCTAATGCTAGGTAACCTATTTAAAGAGAGTGGCGTAGCAGACAGACTTTGCAAGACAGCTGGTAACGAACTTATGAACATCGTTACTATCTTCCTAGGTGTATCTGTTGGTGCTACTACCGTAGCCGATAAGATACTAAACGTATCCTTTGCAAAGGTTATCGTTCTAGGTGTTATCGCATTCTCTATCGGTACTGCCTGTGGATTACTTGCTGCTAAGCTATGGTGCAAACTATCCGGTGGTAAGGTAAACCCACTAATCGGTTCTGCTGGTGTATCTGCTGTTCCTATGGCTGCCCGTGTAGCACAAAAAGTTGGTGCTCAAGAAGACCCAACTAACTTCCTACTTATGAACGCTATGGGTCCAAACGTTGCAGGAGTTATTGGTTCTGCAGTTGGTGCGGGTGTACTTTTAAGTATCCTACCATTTTAGTAAATAGAGTTAATAGAAAGTCCTACTGCTTATGTGGTAGGATTTTTTTATAGATGTAAGGAGCATTTAAACATGAAAGATAGTTCTAAAGCGAAAAACCAAACCCAGTGCGAAATGTGTGCGTATTACGCCTATGACGAAGATTACGAGGGGTACATCTGTGAAATGAACCTAGACGAAGACGAACTTAGTAGGTATTTGCAGTATGGAAACAAGTTCCACTGCCCATACTTCCACCTAGGCGACGAATATGCTATCGCTAGAAAGCAGTAAAAATATTCACAAAAAGTTCATAAAAATATCCTTTACTTTTCTTTCGATTAATGCTATAATATTTAATGTTCTATGTTCTTAGTTTAGGGGTTAAGCCATATTGTTATATTTTGGATTGTACCTGCCCTATTCTCAGAGCGTTAGAGCTACATTTTAAATTTTTTAAAGAGGTGCTTTTACTATGATGAGAAAAGAAGAAAAGACTGCTATTATCGAGAATAATAGAAAGCATGATACTGATACTGGTTCACCAGAGGTTCAAGTTGCTATTCTTACTAAGAGAATCAACGACCTTACTGAACACTTAAAGGTTCACAAACACGACCACCACAGCCGTAGAGGTCTTCTAAAGATGGTTGGTAAGAGAAGAAATCTTCTTAACTACCTAGCTAAGAAAGATATCAACAGATACCGTGAAACTATCAAGAAGTTAGGTATTCGTGATACTATTGAAAAGGCTAGTGTTAAGTAGTCTGTAAAGGATTTTCGGGCAGTAGGATGCGTTGTATCTTTCTGCCCTTTATCAAATTTGAAAGATTTGCAGACCGCAGAAGTTGGAGGATAAAACATATAGGTTGCATTGCGTGTGTGCTTTATCGTCTATCTTCTGTTGTTTGCACAAAATATACAGGAGGATTTTTAAAGGATGTTTGAAAAATACAAAACTTTTGAAACTACCTATGCCGGTAGAAAGTTATGGGTTGAAACAGGCAAAACTTGTGAACTATCAAATGGTTCATGTTGGGTACACTATGGCGATACTACAGTAATGGCAAACGTTACCGCAAGTGCAAAGCCTCGTGAGGGTGTAGACTTCTTCCCACTATCCGTTGACTACGAAGAAAGAATGTACTCTGTAGGTAAGATTCCAGGTTCTTTCACTAAGAGAGAGGGTAAGCCATCCGAAAAGGCTATACTAACTTCTAGAATGGTAGACCGCCCTATACGTCCACTATTCCCAAAAGATATGAGAAATGACGTATCTGTGGTTATGACAGTTCTATCTGTAGACCCAGACTGTTCACCAGAAATTGCTGGAATGATAGCTACTTCCATAGCTATATCTATCTCAGATATCCCATGGAATGGCCCTATTGCGGGTATTAGCGTAGGTTTAGTAGATGGCAAAATCGTGTTAAACCCTACACTAGCACAAAGAGCAGTTACAGACCTAAACTTAACAGTTGCGGGTTCTATGGAAAAAATCGTTATGATTGAGGCCGGTGCTAACGAAGTAGACGACGACACTATGCTAAAAGCTATCATGGAGGGACACACCGAAATTAAGAAGATGGTAGCATTTATCGCTGACATTCAAGCACAGATTGGCAAACCTAAGTTCGAGTTTGAATCTCAAGAGGTTGACCACGATATGTTCGACGCTATAGAAGAATTCGCTGACGAAAGAGTTAGATTCGCTCTAGATACCAACGACAAGAACGTTCGTGAAGAAAGACTAAACCCTATCAAGGATGATATTCACGCTAAGTTCGACGAACTATACCCCGAACAAGAGTTAATGATAGATGAATGTATCTACAAACTACAAAAGAAAATAGTTAGAAACTGGCTATACGAGGGCAAACGTGTTGACGGTCGTGGAATAGACGAAATTAGACCTTTAGCCGCTGAAGTAGGTCTAGTACCTAGAGTACACGGTTCAGGCTTGTTCACAAGAGGACAGACTCAAGTATTGACTATTGCTACACTAGGTCCAGTATCCGAGGCACAAAAGCTAGACGGTCTTGACGAGGAAGAAAGCAGACGTTATATGCACCACTACAACTTCCCTAGCTATTCTGTAGGCGAAACTAAGCCTAGCCGTGGCCCTGGTAGACGTGAAATCGGACACGGTGCTTTAGCTGAAAGAGCTTTAGCTCCAGTAATTCCTAGCGTTGAAGATTTCCCATACTCTTTAAGATTAGTATCCGAGGTTTTATCTTCCAA
Source organism: uncultured Ruminococcus sp. (assembly GCA_964466485.1). Taxonomy (GTDB): domain Bacteria; phylum Bacillota; class Clostridia; order Oscillospirales; family Ruminococcaceae; genus UBA5884. Next base: position 2,580 of record CAYXNU010000084.1, on the reverse strand, counting down.
CGGTTCTACTTCACAAGGTTCTATCTGTGGTTCTACGTTGGCTCTTATGGACGCAGGTGTGCCTATTAAAGCACCAGTTGCGGGTATCTCATGCGGTTTAATTACAAAGCCTGATAGCGACGAATTTATGACTATGGTAGACATTCAAGGACTTGAAGACTTCTTTGGCGATATGGACTTTAAGGTTGGCGGTACTCATAAGGGTATTACTGCCATTCAAGTGGATATCAAGGTTGACGGTTTAACTTACGATATCATTAAGGAAGCTTTTGCTAAAACTCACAAGGCTAGAGATTACATCCTAGATGAGATTATGCTAAAGGCTATCCCTGAGCCTAGAGAAGAAGTTAGCCCATACGCTCCTAAGATGTTACAGACTAAAATTCCTGTAGAAAAGATTAGAGAAGTTATCGGTCAAGGCGGTAAGGTTATCCAAAAGATTTCCGCTGACTGTGAAGTTAAGATTGATATCAACGACGACGGTAACGTATTTATTAGTGGTATCAATGGCGAAAAGGCTCGTAAGGCTTTACAGATAGTTGAAACTATCGCTAACGACCCAGAAATCGGTGCTATCTATAAGGGCAAAGTTGTTAGAATTATGAACTTTGGTGCTTTTGTAGAAATCGCCCCTGGTAAAGATGGCTTAGTACACATATCTAGGTTGGATAAGGGCAGAGTTGAAAAGGTTGAAGATGTAGTATCCGTTGGCGACGAAATAGTCGTTAAGGTTCTAGAAATCGACAAGCAAGGTAGAATTAGCCTATCTAGAAAAGACGCTCTTGCTGACTTAGAGGCTAAAAAGAAAAAGCAAAAATAACATTATCTTTCCATAGTAAAAATTTTTAGGGAATGGCAATTGCTGTTCCCTATATTTTTTTTATTCTATTTGAAACCTTTTCCTTAATATTGGTGTTTATATATATGAAAGTACTTTTAACGCTACACTAAACTCAGAAAGGAAGATATTCAATGACTGAAGAAAAGCTTATAAAAAAACTTCATGATAAGAATGTAAAGGCTTTTGAATATCTTGTAAAAAACTACACAGGATATGTATCCACAATAGTATATAACATTATCGGACAATCTATGACTATTCAAGACGTCGAAGAAGTCACAGCAGATACTTTTTTAGCTATTTGGGAAAATTCTGAAAAGTTACAAGATAACTCATTAAGGGGCTATATGGGGTCTGTTGCTAGAAATAAAGCTAAAAATAAACTTCGCAAATGCAACGTTGCTGAAAATATAGATGACTTTATTGTAGAATGTAACACATCCATAGATGACATTATAGACGACAAAGAAATGTCGGATGTGATTAAACAGGCTATAAATTCGTTAGACACAGAAGAAAGAAATATATTTTTAAGGTACTACTACTATTACCAAAAAGTGAATGAAATCGCTGAGGAAATGCATATCAATCCTGCAACGATTAAAACTAAACTTTTTAGGGGTAGAACCAAAATTAAACAATACCTATATGAAAGGGGATTTTCTTATGAAAACTAAGTTTACTGAACTACTAAGTACCTATCAAGATGATACCATCAAGATTAAGGAAAAGAACGTAGCCGACAGCAAAAACGTCCTAAAGCTTACTGGCGTTACCGCTAAAAGGCACATCACTATGACTAAGAGAAGTCTATCCATTGCGATAGCTGCTACTGTGGCTACTATGTCATGTATTACAGTTTACGCTGTAGAAAATGGTGCAGTCGAGGGCTTAAAGTCATACTTTAACCAAAAGAACGTTCCTTACAGTTACTCAGGTACTTACAACCAAATAGACAAAGACTACATCTACAACAACGTGAACACTGACTTCACTACCGAAACTATACAAGACGGTAGCAACGACACCCACATCGAAATTACTGGCTATGTAGCAGACGACTACGATATATACATCATGGGTAACGTGGTATTCGATAACAACGACCTAGGCTCACTTAAAGACCACAAGCAAGTATACCCACAATACTCAGAAGTCAGCTACGCAACGTTCGCAGAAACCGTCGACAGCGTACTATATGAGGACAGCATATTCTACGGCATGACTAAAAAGTACGCATCCATATACGCACCTATCAGCACGTTAGACTCCACCGACTGGGAAGCTAAGTACCCAATCGAGGACATAGAAAGTGAATTCTTCGTACAAGAAGACGGTAGCGTATACTCTTACAATAACTTCACTGAACCATACGCCCAAAGACTAGGTTATCTAATCATCCCAGAGGACGAAGACACCACCGACAACATGATACCTATCCTATACATGGTAGAAAGTAGCACTGTTAGTACGTCCGACATACAGTCCATAGACGTTTCAATAGAGAGCCTTAGCAAGAGTTCTAAGGGCGACGACGACTCTAGCGTGGCAGTCGACGAAACCGTTAGGGTTACATTCAACAGAGATTCCATGGCACAGAACGTCAACACTATGACGAAAACCATTAAGGGTCTAAACGTACAGGGCGACGGCTACACTATCGACAGCATAACCTACTCTCCAATAGGCTACACCCTAACCTTTAAGGATAACATAGAGTCCTCAGACGAAGACTGGTG
>CAYXNU010000083.1:0-7397 GCA_964466485.1 uncultured Ruminococcus sp. | reverse complement strand
AGTTTTGGAACTCTGCATATAGGCGGAGATATTTATCTTTCTCATCCGCAAGTTCCTTAGATAGCTTTTCAACCTCATCTTGAGGGGTAGTTTCTTCGACTGTAGCCTCCTCAGTAGTTTGAGCCTCATCTGTTTCTTCTGTAGTAGTGTTTTGTTCTTCTACTTCTTGATTAATATCTTTTTCATCCATTGCCATTGGAGTCATCTTCCTTTCTCGCCTCAGCGTCCTCATCAGAAATCATATCAGTGATTTTCTGTGTAAAATATTCTATATAAGGAATAATGTGAGCATAGTCTAAACGCATAGGACCTATTATTCCCAAAGAACCAGCTGTTTTAGAGCCTTTCTTGTATTGCGACATTATCATACTAGAGTTGCTAATAATAAAGTCGTTACTATCATCGCTAAACTTTATTTGAATACCACTAAAGGCATCGTCTAGCATAGATGAAAATTTATTTTTATGTTCAAGGAAGTTTACGATATCCATCTTGTTAAAATCGTTACAAGCTAAAAGATTTCTCTCGCCTTGAACCACACATTCATCTTTACATAAATCCTTTGATAGTTCGTATATACCTTGAACTAATGGTGTAAGAGTCATCATGTAAGTACCTAAAGCGGTAATAAGTTCCTCCATACGCTCATCGGATAGATTTTCAATATACTCACCTTGCAAGTTTTCTTGCACATACTGTGAGAAAAATTCCATCTGTTCTGCGGTGAGGTCAAATTCCAAACGACAAGCCTTATTTTTAATAGTGCCATTAGATGTAATTAAGAGTATAACGTACAATCTTTTACCAGTAGGAATAACCTCTACTTTAGAGATAACCGAAAACTTAGGGGCTGAATTTGCTACCACAACAGCACATTGAGTAAGTTCTGCTAAGGTTTGCGTAGCCGTTTGGATAATGGATTCTTCAGTTAAAACGTCTTGTTCTTCCAAAGACTTATCTAAACGGGAGCGTTCCTCGTCGGATAGTTCTTCAACTTTCATAAGTTTATCTATATACAACCTAAAGCCATTGTAGGTAGGTATTCTACCAGCGGATGTATGAGGTTGCACTAGGTATCCCAACTGTTCGAGCATAGCCATATCGTTACGAATGGTTGCAGGTGACACCTTAATATCTGGGTGTTTGGAAATAACCTTTGAGCCAACTGGCTCACCAGTCTTGATATATTCATCTACTACTATTGCAAGGATTTTTAACTTTCTTTCGTCCAAGAACTTTGCACCTCCAATGTATTAGCAGTGAATGTAGTAGTTTGTTAGCACTCCATCTCCTTGAGTGCTAATTGCATTTTAACACTATTAAAGGAAAATGTCAATAGATTTAATAATGTTTGTATGAATAAATAAATTTTAAGCTATTACAAAATATATTTTGTGTATATTAACCACAATTTATGCTTTTGCCCATAAGGATATATTATATTTATATAATAGCAATAGGAACGAATATTGCTATCCGTTCCCATTAAAGTATATGTTTTTGTAATCAAGAATTAGACTTATTTATTTTTCTTAGTAACTAGTAGAGCAGTACCAGCAAGTGCAGTAGCTACAACCATAGGTAGAACACCATTATCGGAAGTTTTAGGGGAATCGGATGCACTAGAAGTAGTAGTTACAGTAGTTTCACTAGCACCAGTAGTAGTGGTAGTAGAACCGTCTGTTGTGGTAGTAGTAGAACTATCAGCAGTAGTAGTTACCTCGGAAGTAGTTGTAGTAGTAGCGTCCTCACTAGATGCACCAACTAATGCTTTAGTAGTACCAGTAGTAGTTTCTACCTGATTAGCACTTTCTAAAGTAGTAGTAGCTTGTGTAGTAGTAACTTCTTCTGATGCAGTAGTAGTTACTTCTTGAGTAGTGGTAGTAGTTTCAACTTCTGCCTCTGCCTCAACTGGGGACTCATCTGTTACGGTAGTTTCTTCTGTTTCGGTGTTAGCACCACCAAAGTTTTGTAAAGTACCATTAACTTCTACAATAGCTTCTTCTGTTTCAACGTCAAGAGTTTCTTCAGCGGATACACTGATAGCACTCATTGAAGTTACTAGGGCAACGCCTAGAATCATAGCGATTAATTTTTTCGTATTGTTGTTTTTCATAATAAAAACTCCTTTTCTGTATATTTAACGCAACCTAATAGCTAACAGCCATTATTCCAAAATGCGTTATGGTATTTCTGTTAGAGTTTATACAAGGCTCTAATATTTCTTTTTTTTACCTCATAACTGCATTATAGCACTAAAAAACTATTATGTCAACAGGTATATGAAAAATCAGCGATATATACAAAGTTTTTATTATAATTTCTCTAAAATTTTTTGAAACTTTTTGTGACTTTTGTGACAATCTCATAACAGTGTTGTTTATACGAAATGCTACTTTTTTGACTAAATTCATTACTAGTGATTAACTTATCCATGTAGCTTTTGGTGTTCTAAGGAGAGGTGTTCTAGTAGGGTTTTAAACTCCCATGATTTGTTGCTTTGTGTTAGTAGTGCCTTTAGTGGTATATCTAGGGTAGAAGTTTTTAAATCCTTTAGTAGAGCGTTTGTAGTGCGGTTATCTAAACCGCAAAGTAGTATGCAACTAGTGGTGTTTTCGGGGTAGGTTTCAAAGGCGAGAGTTGGGGCTTTTAGTAGGTTTGAAACTTTGGTATCCAGTTGCGAGGGCATGATAGGTTTAACTTCTATACTATATTTTTTAGATATGTTTACTAGGCTATCGAAGTTGTTTTCAAATATACCATAGCTTAGTAGTATCTTCTGTGATTTTTCTGTTATGCGTGATTTCATTAAAAAAAACCTCCTGTAAATTTTTTTATCATTCAACATAGATGTAGCTTTCTATTTCACTAAGGAACTGTTCGGAAATGCTGTCACAGTAGAGGAGTTCGTATGTGTTGGAAAAGAATTGTATTTCGTTACGCAAGTTTAGAATATCTTGTGCTATTTCGTCATTGACGTTAGGTATAGCACATAGTTCTTCGAGGGTGGCGGTATTTAGGTTTAGAGGAAACTGCACGGTATTTTCAACGGGTGCATCTTGATACTGCACATCCCCTTGATTGTCTGCATACTGTTCAACCTGTTCTTCTTGACCGTAGTTTAAATCTTCGTTTTCTATGTAGGTGTATTCCATGATGGTATTCATTTTAGATTCGCCAATACCATTGATTTCTAACAGTTGGTATCTAGATGTGAAATACCCTATAGAATCCCTATAGTTTAATATTTTGTCGGCGGTAGAATCTCCAATGCCTTTTATGCACACTAGTTCGTCATGGGTAATGCTATTCAAAGATATAGGAAAGTTTACTACTTTTTCTGTAGTGGTAGCTTTTGTAGTGGTGGTCTTTGTAGTAGTAACTTTTGCCGTAGTAGTGACGGTAGTGCAAGTAGTATCACTAGTAGTAACGGTAGTACTTTCGGGAGTGGTAACACATATGGTACTAATAACCGTTGCGGTAGTGGTATCAAGAGGGGGTTCTGTGGTGCTTGTACCAATAGTTTCGGATACGGTAACTATCGCCATAGTGGATGTTACGCTATACTTTTTTTGGTTGCAAATATATATTGTTAAGGTTGCTATTACAATTACTAAACACACTGCTGAAAACTTAATAATGTCTTTATTCATAAAAAACTCCTAATGGGCAAAAAAATAGTGGTTTGTACCTCTAATACAAACCGCCTAAAGTGGTTATAAACCTCTTATAAGCGAGGTTCTCTCTTTCTAGTGTGAATACTCTACACATTTATCTTTTATCTTTCTTTATGGGGCTATAATACTTTAGAAATGTGAATATTCTATGATAGACTATTGAAAGTTATGTGAAATCGATATACTATTAGTAAAACATTAAAAAAGATATTTTTTAGAGTTATATTTTTTGTTGAAAAGTTCAAGACAAATTAATGCAAAAGTTTTGTGCTGAATACCCCTTGAACGATTTTTATGTAAAGACTACACTTTCTACACTTTTAAGATACGCAAAGTTTAATCCAGTGTAGAAAATGCAGTCTTTTTGGAGAAGGCTCATTAAGTTGAATGTCCCAACTCGTTTCTTTCTCTAAATAGTAGTGAAATGCACCATACCGCAGATATAGCTACTAATATATAGACTATTCTGCTTAATAATGCTCCAGTGCCACCAAATAGCCATGCTACTAGGTCAAAGCTGAATATTCCTACCAATCCCCAGTTTACTCCACCTATGATAAGGAGTAGTAGTGCGATTTTATCCCACATTTTAATACCTCTTTTCAACTTAGGTTGGTTTTTCTAAGTAATAGTATTATGTATCACTTTGGGGGCATTTATTCAAAAAAGTCGTGTTAAAATATAGAAAATTTATAATTTTCAGCGTATATTCTATTGACACAAACCAATATATGTTGTATATTAAAAATATAACAATTATATAGTATATGTATAAAGGAAGTGTCGTGCTATGTCCGATTTATTTAATTCCATAGAATGTTTGAATCGAATAGGGAAAAAACGTCTTGAAAAGTATAAAAAACTAAATATTTTTACACCTTACGATTTGTTATGTTATTATCCTAGGGCTTATATTAATTTTTCAGAACCACACCCTATACTATCGTATATGCTAGGGGAAAAGTGCGTTGTAAAAGGTACTGTTGTGGAAAAGAGTGTAATATCCGCTAATAGGCTTATGATATACAAAAATTTGATATCGGAGTCGGAAAGTGGTATTAAATTCTATGTTACTATATTCAATAACGAATATACCAACAATACCTTAGTAAAAGGAAGGGAATATGTATTCTATGGCAAGTTGGATAGGGGATTTTCATACCTAGAAATAGCGTCGCCTAGCTTTATAAGTTCCAACGACCCTGTTAAGTTGCAATCTATATACCATTTGACGGCTGGGCTAACCAACAACATGATATATGCTAATTTAAAGCAGTGCCTTGAAATATTCGATTCTAAACCCTTTGAAACCCTAAACAGCGATATCCTAAAGGAAAATGAGTTGATATCTTTACAGGATGCCGTACACCTAATACATTTTCCTAGGTGTTCTCAAGATGTGGTACTAGCTAGAAAACGTCTAGCCTTTGAAGAACTACTATTGCTACAGTTGGGTATGGCTACTATGAGAATAAACTCCAGAAACCACACAGGATGCACTATGCACCCAGTAGAAATGGATGAATTTTACGATGCGTTACCGTTTCAAATGACCGATGGGCAGAATATGGCTATACAAGATATCATCCATGATATGTGCCGTTCTACCCCTATGAATAGGTTAATTCAAGGTGACGTTGGTAGCGGTAAAACAGCGGTATCTATAGCGTCGTGCTACTTCGCATATAAGAACGGTTTCCAAAGTGCTATCATGGCACCTACTGAAATACTAGCTCAACAGCACTACGAAACTTTTTCACAGATGTTAGAGCCTTTAGGCGTTAGGGTGGCTCTGTTGACGGGTTCTCTTACCGCTAAACAGAAAAGGTTAGTACGTCAAGATATTCAAGATGGAATGGTGGACGTAATAGCTGGAACTCACGCTATAATACAAAAAGATACAATATTTAACAACCTAGGGTTGGTAATTACCGACGAACAACACCGCTTTGGAGTTTCACAGCGTTCGGAACTATCTAACAAGGGTGAGTATCCACATAAACTTGTTATGAGTGCTACACCTATCCCTAGAACTTTAGGTTTAATCATCTATGGGGATTTGGATATATCTACTATTAACGAACTCCCAAAAGGCAGACAGCCTGTAGAAACTTTTGCGGTATCGGGAAAGCTACGCCAAAGGGCTTACGGATATATATTAAAACACCTACAGGAGGGCGGTCAAGCATACATAGTATGCCCCATGATTGAAGAAAACGACAACGATTTGAAATCGGTGTACAAGTACGCTGACGATATCTCACATGGGGTATTTAGCGACTATAACGTGGGTATCCTACACGGTAGAATGTCCTCCGACGAAAAAGAGTCTATAATGAGGGACTTTAAAGATATGAAGTATCATATACTAATTAGTACCACTGTAATTGAAGTCGGTGTGGATGTTCCTAACGCTTCCATAATATTGATTGAAAATGCTGAACGCTTTGGATTATCCCAACTACACCAGCTAAGAGGACGTGTAGGTCGTGGCACTAGAAAGAGTTCTTGTATACTCATAGCAGACAAAGTAACCGACGAAACTAAACAACGTCTAAAGACTATGTGTTCCACTACTGACGGCTTTAAAATAGCTGAACAAGACCTTAAAATCCGTGGCTGTGGCGACTTCTTTGGGCAACGTCAACATGGTTTGCCATCCTTGAAAATAGCGGACTTAGTAAACGATATAATGCTACTGGAAAGTGCTAAAAAGACTGCTAACGCTATTATAGAAGACGACAATACACTATCTAAGCCACAAAATGCCCCCTTAAGAACGGAAGTTTTAAGAATGTTCGCAAACACATCTAGTGATTAATTTTTAGATATCTAACATATGTGTTGTACAACATTCCCAACTATAGATAGACTTTTTTTACGATTTGTACACTTTGCTCCATTAAAAATAAGGTTTATTCTCTAAAGGTTAAAATTTGCCTTTTATATATTGACTTTTAACTTTTGTAGTGATAGAATATACTCAAGGAAAAGCGTAAACTTAAACCTTTAATAAGGTGCGTAAAGGGGGAGATTTTTATGAAAAAAAGATTAAAAGGTTTTACACTAGTGGAACTTATAGTGGTTATAGCAATCATTGGAGTGTTAGCTGCAATCTTAGTTCCCAACATGATGGGCTATGTGGAAAAGGCTAATGTAAAACGTGCCCTCTCGGATGCTAAAAGCGTTCAGAACGTTTTAGCTGCCGAAATTACTGCTTGTTACAGTGGCGGTGGTGCTTTACAAGATGATGACTTAGACAACGTTAAAACTAAAAGCAGTAGTAGTAACGGATTCCATATAGACGACCCAGAAGAAATATTCTTTGAGGAAAATTTGGGATATAGCTACAGCGGAATTATCTACGACTTTGACTACTCTGCAGATGGCTTTAAGTTCGCATATACTACTAAAAATTTGGAAAACAAGTACAAGGTTTTCTACAACTTTGACGAAGACCAAATAGATAAAGGTTACGATATTGTAGAAAGTAGTATGTTTACTGTTGCTAAAAAACAGGCTCTTAGTTAATGTGCATATATTGTATGTCATAAAGCTGTAGCTGTTTATATATTTCTTACAAAGTTTTATTTATGTTAAAATTTTTCTTGACTTTTTAATGTGCTTGTGCTATACTAATATAGTCGCAGGACAAAAGAGTTAAGATATGGCGATGTAGCTCAGTTGGCTAGAGTACTCGGTTCATACCCGATTGGTCGT
>CAYXNU010000082.1:0-7439 GCA_964466485.1 uncultured Ruminococcus sp. | reverse complement strand
CCACCACATCTATGTAGTTAGTTTCGGTATCTCTAGCACCAGTTAGAGAGCAACCCTTTTCCTTAGCGTACTGTATATAGCGTATAATTTCTTCTGTGATACGTTCCCCAGGGGCTAGTATAGGTATACCAGGGGGGTAGCACATGACGAACTCACCGCATACCATGTCGGCACAGTCTTCTAAAGGTATGGACTTCTTGTTGCTGTAGAACGCTCTATTTGGGGTCATAACCACGTCGGGGTTGATGTACTCATGGTCGAACATACCCGCCTTGTCCTTGCTGTATAGACGCTTTATTTCGTATAGTGCAGATATTAAACGTTCTATCTCTAGGGCGGTGTCACCGGCGGAAATAATAGCTAAGATGTTGCCTAAGTCACCGAACTCTATCTGTATATCGTAATCATCTCTAAGGATGTCGTACACTTCAATGCCTGCTAAACCTATATCTCTAGTGTATATAGATAGCTTAGTCTTATCGAAGTTGTATATAGTGTCGCCGTTGCAAAGTTCATCGGAAAAGGCATAGTAGCCACCTAGCTTGTTAATCTCTTTTCTAGCGTATTCAGCGAACTGCATAGTTCTCCTAAAGATATCCTTACCGTTTAGGGCTAAGTTTTTCCTAGCGATATCTAGAGAGGACATAAGCAAGTAAGAGGCACTAGTAGTCTGTGTTAGGTTGATAATCTGTCTAACGTACCCCGAATTTACAGAGTTGTTGCACAATAGTATAGCACTTTGCGTTAAAGAGCCACCCGTCTTGTGAACGCTAACCCCAGCCATATCTGCACCTACACTCATAGCAGAGGGTGGCATATCCTCGCCAAAGTAGAAGTGCGTTCCGTGAGCCTCATCTACTAGTACAAGCATACCGTGTTTGTGAGCAAGTTCTACTATAGATTTCAAGTCGGAACATATGCCATAGTATGTGGGATTGTTTACTAGTATAGCTTTAGCATCGGGGTTTTCTAGTATAGCCTTTTCGACGTCAGCTACAGACATACCTAGAGGTATACCCAAATGTTTATCTGTTCCGGGGTTGACGTATATAGGCACAGCACCGTTTACTACTATGCTGTTTATAGCACTTCTGTGAACGTTTCTAGGCATGATAATCTTTTCGCCCATCTTACAAGTAGACATAATCATAGCTTGTACGCAACTAGTAGCACCATTAACCATAAAAAAAGCGTTATCCGAACCAAACGCTTCACTTGCCAACTGTTGAGCCTCTTTAATAACAGATACAGGGTGGCACAAGTTGTCTAGGGGTTTCATGGAGTTTACGTCAGCCTTAAGACAGTTTATGCCCAAAAAGTCGTTTAGTTCTCTGTTACCTCTGCCACCTTTGTGTCCTGGAACGTCAAAGGGGACTACTCTATTTAGTTTATGTTTAACCATAGCCTCATGTAGAGGGGCTTTGCTTTGTGAAAATTTACTGAAGTTGTTCAATTAATATTTTCAGCTCCCTTATATAATAATATATTTATTTATGACGTTATTTCGATGGATTGAAACTTTGTAGGGAACGTTTTTTTAGCCACGGAACGGCGAATCGCCGTTCCCTACAAAAATAATCGAACTCACGTTATTTATGACGTTATTTCGCCATTGCATAGGGCAGAACTACCCGTATATGTTAGCACCGCTAAATATTTCTATCATTTCACGCCTAAGGCTGTTAGATATATCTAAGCGTTCTTTTGGCGGAATTTCATATATATCGGTGTTGAATAGGTAGTCCTGTAGTGGACGCTCTTTAATAAGCATTTTCGTGTGGAATATATTAGACTGGTACACGTTTACATCTATAGCGTCATACTTATCTAGTATGGAGTTATTTATATAGTTCTGTATAGAAGTAATATCGTGGTCTATAAAGAGTTTCTTCCCATGGACATCTCTAGTAAAACCACGCACCCTATAGTCTATAGTAATAATATCCGAATCGAAACTGCCTATCAAGTAGTCCAGTGCCTTTAGTGGAGAAATCTCGCCACAGGTAGAAACATCTATATCCACACGGAAAGTGGAAATTTCGTTATCGGGGTGGCTTTCTGGGAAAGTATGCACAGTGACGTGGCTTTTATCTAGGTGGGCAAGAACCATATTATGGGATGGCTCTTTTAAGAAGTCACGACCTTGATTACAAGATTTATCTATCTCGGAGGGTGGCATATGCCCCTCGGCTATTAAAACATTTACCGACGCCCCTTGCGGTTCATAATCTTGTTTAGAAATATTTAAAACTGTAGCCCCGATAATCTCGGTTACATCACATAGGATTTTTGTTAAACGCTCCGAATTATACTGTTCGTCAATGTATCTAAGGTAGTCTTTTCTTTCTCGTTCACTCTTAGCATAGCAGACATCATATATATTAAAACTTAACGTTTTGGTTAGGTTGTTAAATCCATAAAGAGTAAGTTTGTTATTCAATTGTAACATCACGACCCTTTCAAATTTATATTTAAGGTTATTATATCATATTATAGCGGAAAATTGTTAATATTCTATGAATTAGTTTTCGCTTTTCAAAGATAGTTTTAAAGTGTTCAAAAAAATTTAACAATGTATCAAAAAAAGTGTGATACAATATACTTATATAAGCCAATAAACTTTTACTAGAATAGTAATACTAATCTAGTGTAGTAATGTTGCAGTATTAAAAGTTTTAAACTGCAAAGTTAAACTAATGCAAACTACTGTCGGGGTTTTATGCAGTTGCAACATAGAATCAAGGCAAGATGTTATGCTACTATTTGTTATATATATCGGACTTAGCTACTAATGTACATAGCCCTGTTATTTACAATGATTTACAGTTACTAATTTAAATTAAAACTTATGAAAGGATTATTTGCTACTGTATGAATTGCAACCTTTATTTTAAGCCTAGTGCTAATACTTTAGTCATATCTAAGTGGCAAAAAAAATATTTATGAATTGTTTTTTAATAGACTTTGAAAACGTGAACTCTGGAGGAATGAAAGGTATAGAACATCTTACAGAAAATGACGATGTTTACATATTCTATAGCGACCACGCTAATAGCATAACTTTCGATATCCACCACAAAATGAACAGAAGCCATGCAAATATACACTTCTTTAAAAGTGAGATAGTTGGCAAAAACTCTTTGGATTTCCAAATAGTATCCTACATGGGATACCTAGTCGCTCAAAAGAGGTATCAAAACTACTTCTTAGTTAGCATAGATAGAGGTTTCGACTATGCTGTGAAGTTTTGGAAAAACTACTTTAAGCAGAATAAAATCTTCGACCTAGATATAAACAGATACTACAGCATTCAAGACGGTCTAAACAAAAAGTCCTTTAACCCCGAAACTAGACAGCCTAACAACAGAAAAGTCCCACCTACTATTCCTACCGTTGAAAGCGAAATAGAATTGCAACAACTAAAGGCAGAAAACGTAATCATCGACAGAACTTCCCCTACTATAGAAAAACACATAGAAAAGAACTTGAATACTTCCACCACCACAAAACCTAAGTCGGGTAGCTCTACTATTAAGTCTTCTACTAAGAGTACTTCGACTACTAAAACCTACAGCAAAAGCCGTCCTACTACGGTTTCACGCAACACTACAGCAAACTCTGTATTCGTGAAAGAAACTCCAGAGGGGGCTATCGCTAGACCTATAAACAACCCCGCAAATGACTTAGCAAAGGACGTTCCAGCTAAGGAAACTCCTACAGTTGCAACCGCCCCTACTGATACTACCACACCTAAAAATACTAACACTACTGCTACCGCTACCGCTCCAAAGGTGGAAAAAGCAGAAACTACTTCCACTGAAACTAAAGAGCAAAACTCTAGCAAGTACACTAAGAATACTAGTACACATCGCAATACCAACACCACTACAAACACTACCAACAACAAGAAAGTTTTCAACCAACAGAAAAAGTCTTACAACAATGGCAACACCAACAGCAGTGCTAAAAAGAACAACTCCCAAAACGCTGATAATAAGTTTAGCAAGAACAAGCCTACTAGCAAGGTAGAAACTCAAAAGCCTGTGTTCACTGAACAGTACGCACCCGATGAAAACGTCAAAAGTTCCGTTGAAACTAGCACTCAACCTAAGAGTTTCACCTTTGGAAAGATTAACCTTGACGACGACTCCGTGGTTACTGAAAACATCAAGAGCAAGGCTGTGACTACTCCACCAGTAGAACCCCCTAAGGCTGACAACAAGCCTAAAGATATTAAAGAGGATACCCCTAACAACGTCGCTAACACTACCGCTAAGCCCTCCGAGGAAAAGTCCACTAAGCCTAAAAAGACAGAGTCCAAAAAGGCTGAACCTAAAAAAGCAGACTCCAAAAAGGCAGAGCCTAAAAAGACTACTAAGGCTAAATCTCAAACTAAAAAGGATACCCCTAAAAACGCTACCACTAAGGACGCTCCTAAGCGTAAAGTCGGCAGACCTAGAACTAGACCCGCTCAGGATGAGAGCAAAAAGCCTAAAAACAACAAGATTTTTGAACAGGAAATTCCTACTGAAAAGCTTAACGCAATGCTAGAAAAGATTTCTCAAATAGACCACCTAAACGGTTACTCCTATGACGACAAGGTGAAAATTTGCAAGGTTATAGTCTTTTCCGAAACTAAACAGAACTGCTACAGGGCTTTTATGAGTTGCTTTGGAAAACTCAGGGGCGTGGAAATATACGGCTCAGTAAAACCTATATCTCAAGCTATTAAGGATTTATATACCGTTCAAGAGGTAAAATAGCGTAAATTCGATACAATGCTAACGCATAGCGAATTTTATTATTGAAATCATGTTAAAATAGTACATTAAAAAGAGGCAACCTATTTTTCAAGGTTGCCTTAAATCTATCTATATTCTGTGGACTATTCTTCCTCGTCGGATTCTGGCATATCCCAGTTGTGCCAAACGTTTTGCACATCGTCGTTATCTTCTAGGTGTTCTAGTAGTAGGTTCATCTTCTTGATGTGTTCCTCGTCTGTGATGGTAGTATAAGTAGCAGGTACTTGTTCAACCTCAGCGGATACTACAGTGTAGCCCTTAGCAGTTAAGCCCTCACGGAGTTCGCTAACCACACTAGGGGAGCATTCAATCTCGATAGTATCGTCTTCCATGGAGAAGTCATCCGCACCGAGTTCAAAGCAATCTTCCATAACGGTATCCTCATCAAGACCAGTATTTTCTAGTACTACTATGCCCTTTTTGGAGAACATAAAGGATACGCAACCAGTAGTTCCCAAACCGCTACCGAACTTGTCAAAGTAGTGGCGGATATCACCAGCAGTACGGTTTTTGTTGTCTGTAAGGCATTCCACTATTACAGCAACGCCGTCGACACCGTAGCCCTCGTACACCATAGATTCGTAGTTGTTCTTGTCGCCGTCGCCCATAGCTTTTTTGATAACTCTGTCTATGTTGTCGTTAGGAACGTTGTTAGCCTTAGCCTTAGCGATAAGGTCCCTAAGTTTGGAGTTGCTGTTAGGGTCGCCACCGCCCTCTTTAACGCAAACAGCCATTTCTCTGCCTATCTTAGTAAAAATCTTAGCTTTAACGGCATCGGTAGCTTCTTTTTTTCTCTTAATATTATTCCATTTTGAATGTCCTGACATTTCAAATTTCCTCCTCGTATAGTTTCCAAACTATCGAAAATAGTTCGTTTAATCTTTCCTCAGCACCAATAAGATACAAGTACCCAAAAAGGCTTTCTAGACCGGTAGCCAACCTGTAGTCTTTTATATCGGTATTTTTTGGTGCATGGCATTTAGAATTTCTTCCTCTTTTGAATATAGCAAGTTCTTCCTCGGATAGCACACCTAAAAGGTTCTCTACAGCTTTGGCTTGAAACTTAGCACAGACTATTTCAATCTTTTTGGAATGAAGTTTATCTATGCTCATATCACCGTTTAGGATAATCTTTTTTCGCACTAAGATTTCAAAGACGCTATCTCCCAAAAAAGCTAAAGTCAAAGAGGAGTAAGCCTTAGCTTGTTTTTTAGTAATACATTCCATATATTGCATCCTTATAGTGGATTATTAATTAATAAAATCAAACTCGAAATCGTAAATATTTACAGTGTCGCCCTCTTGAATGCCCATGCTTTCCAACTTGTCGATTATGCCACTGCTACGCAACACCCTTTGGAAGTACTGCAAAGATGAGTAGTCGTCCATATCGACAGTGCGTAGTATAGGCTCAAGGAATGGAGCATCTACATAGTATACACCGTCTTCGATTTCTATGTTAAACTTTTGCTTGTTGTTCAAGTTCTCTCTAACTTCTTCTTCGGTTAGCGGTTGAGCCTCGAAATGTTTAATAGGTGGTAGGGTATCCAAAGTTGCGGAAACCTCATCTATAAGGCTCTTGACACCACTGCGTGTAGCAGAAGAAATCTCAAAGAATTTGTAGCCCTTGCTCTCAACGTACTCTTTAACCTCAGTAATCTGTTCGGGGGTTGCTATATCGGACTTGTTACCAGCGACTATCTGTGGACACTTAGCTAAGTCCTCGTTAAAGTTTTTAAGTTCTCTATTGATAATCTCGAAATCCTCGATAGGGTTTCTGCCCTCGCACCCAGAAACGTCTAGAACGTGGACTATTAGCCTACACCTTTCAACGTGGCGTAAAAACTCGTGACCTAAACCTACGCCCTCACTAGCACCCTCAATTAGTCCGGGGATGTCTGCCATAACGAAAGACTTTTCCTCAGCGACTTTCACCACACCCAACACGGGGGTTAGTGTAGTAAAGTGGTAGTTAGCAATCTGTGGTTTAGCGGAACTTACCACGGATATTAGCGTGGATTTACCTACATTCGGAAAACCTACTAAGCCCACATCCGCTAAGAGTTTAAGTTCTAGTGAAACGTTGAACTTTTCGCCCACAAAACCCGGTTTAGCGAACTTAGGTATCTGCCTAGTAGAAGTAGCGAAGTTCATGTTACCCTTACCGCCGTTGCCACCTTTAGCCACAATGTAAGGCTCATCCAGTGAGATATCCGCTAATATTCTGCCAGTGTCGTCATCACGGATTACCGTACCCCTAGGCACTTTAATTACCAAATTAGGGGCATTCTTACCAGTGCAACGTTTAGAGCCACCGTTTTGACCTTTTTCGGCATAGAACTTTGTCTTGTACTTAAAATCTATTAAACTAGAGGAGTTGTCATCGGCAATAAAGATTATGTCGCCACCCTTACCGCCGTTACCACCGTCTGGACCGCCACTTGCAACGTACTTTTCACGATAGAAAGACACTGCACCGTCGCCACCGTCACCAGCCTTAATAGTAATTTTTGCCTTATCTACGAACATAGCCATACTCTTATACCTCCTCAACATAAGATTAAATCTATATTTAGAACAAAATCCCAAGCGGATACGCTTAGGATTCTATTCTATATTAACACTTTTTCAGCGTAA
>CAYXNU010000081.1:0-7505 GCA_964466485.1 uncultured Ruminococcus sp. | reverse complement strand
TTTCACCTAAGGCATCAAAATAGAAGGAGGATTTTAAAATCATGGCTAAAGTTAAAGTAAAAACTCATTCAGGTGCTAAAAAGCGTTTTAAGGTTACTAAGAGTGGTAAGGTTAAATTTCAACACACTAATAAAAGACACAGACTAACTCAAAAAGCCCACAAACGTAAGAGAATCGCTCGTAACATGGGTGTAGCTTCTTCAGCTAATTTAGCTACTATTAAAGAACTTGTACCTTACAAGTAATCTTGTTTTGAGTTTGTAGTATTTTTTACTATAATGAATTTCGTCGTGGGATGCTTTTCCCATTGGATTATTAACTATAAAAATTATGGAGGCTTATATATATGGCACGTATTAAAGGTGCGATGATGACTCGCAAAAGAAGAAATAAGACTCTAAAACTCGCTAAGGGTTATTGGGGTGCTAAGAGTAAACACTTTAAAATGGCTAAACAAGCCGTTATGAAGTCTGGTAACTATGCTTATGTAGGCAGAAAGCAAAAGAAAAGAGATTTTAGAAAACTTTGGATTACTAGAATTTCTGCTGCTGCTAAGATGAACGGCATGAACTATTCTACTTTTATGAATGGCGTTAAGAAGGCTGGTATTACTCTTAACAGAAAAATGCTATCCGAAATTGCTATCAATGACCCAGCAGGTTTTACTGCTATCGTTGAGAAAGCTAAGGCTACACTTTAATTGTTAGACTTTGTTGTATACTAACACGCTCTTTTTAATCATTGAGCGTGTTTTCGTTTAAGTAACGCTAATTCAATGATATTACAAATTCTGTAAGGAACGGCAACTCACCGTTCCGTTGTTAAAACTATGTGCCATTTGTGTTTTATCGAATTGGCATTACATTAAGTACCGCTTTTATAATATAAAAGCTAAAAAGGAAGTGTGAAAGTTGGATATTATAAAATCGAAAGACAATAGCATAATAAAGCTATATAATAAGCTATCTAATAACCGCAAGGATAGAAAAAAGTTGGGACAGTTCGTGATAGAGGGCTACAGAATAGTAGTAGATGCATTCTCAGAAAATGCTCCATTAACTCATATTTTGGTATCGCAAGAGGCTTATGAAAAGTATAGCCAAACGTTTACAGATATGGGCATGGATAACATAACTCTAATATCAAATGAGTTGGCTCTAAAAGTTTCCTCTACCGAAAATACTCAAGGGGTTTTTGCTATCTGTGAAATGCCTAAAGATACCGCTCTAAACGTAAAAAAGGATGGCAAATATATAGTGTTATATCAAGTTCAAGACCCAGGTAACGTAGGCATGATTGTACGAACTGCTGATGCTTTTGGTTTAGATGGTGTTATACTTTCGCAGTCTTGTGACTTCTATAGTCCAAAGGTTATACGTTCTACTATGGGGTCTGCTTTTAGGGTAAACCACTACATTTGCGAGGATATTCAAGAGGTTTTAGAAACTTTTAAAAACAACGGTATTACGACCTATTCCGCAGTAATAGACAGCCCTAACGATGTTGTAAACGAAAGTTTTATCGGGGGAAGTGCTATACTAGTCGGAAATGAGGGCAATGGTCTACCTAGAGAAGTATCGCAAAAGTGTGATAAACCTATAACCATTAAGATGAGCGGTAATATTAACTCTTTAAATGTGGCTATGGCGTCGGGTATTATCATGTGGAAGATGTCGAATCAATCCTTATAAATATTTGGTTTTATACAGTTGGGGCTTGAATTTTTTGGCTATCTTAAATTTTACATTATTATTAGAAACACAAAGGAGGTATGACGTTTTATACTCTAAGTTTATAAACGTCTACAAAATTTATGAATCAGAAATATAGCACAAAAATATGTTGGCTATGGTTAGTTATGTCATTGGGTGTTGCCAACAAAAAAATATGGAAGTATTTAAACAAATATAAAACTATCGAGGAAACTTGTAGGTTTGTTCTATCTAATGTACAAAACAAAAAAATAGTTAGTGTAGATTCTACTAAAGTTTTTTTAGTGAATTGCTTGAGAAAAGGAATTCAAGTAGTGTGCTATGCCGACCCCGAATACCCAAAAGCTTTGAGGACTATAGAAAACCCACCAGCTGTGTTATTCTGTAAGGGAAACTTAAACCTTTTAAACCACGAAAAGCTATTGACAGTAGTAGGCACTAGAAATCCCTCGGACTACACTATAAAGGTTACTACTGAAATTTGCAACGGCTTACTAGATAACGGCTTTATGTTTGTTAGTGGGTTGGCTGTCGGTGTAGATAGCATATCCCATAAGTGTTCAGTGGATAGAAACATCCCAACTATAGCAGTAACGGCTTGTGGTATAGAACATGAATATCCTAAGGCAAATACCGACCTTAGAAAAAAAATAATACAACAAGGCGGATTGATACTTACAGAACAGTTCCCAGCAGATAAGCCACTTTCATGGAACTTCCCTAAAAGAAATCGTATATTGGCAAACCTAAGTACAGCTACTTTGATAACAGAGGCTGGTAGTGAAAGCGGTGCATTAATTACCGCCAACCATGCATATGCTAATGGTAAAACTATATTTGCTTTAGCCCCTCCTAATGTTTTTTGTAAGTCTTATGATGGTTTGATAAGTTGCATACGCAACGGTGCTATATGTACTTTTAGCCATGCTGATATAGTCTATGAGTATACAGGGGAGTATCCTCTTAGAGTTAGAAGAACCGATATAGTAGACTTTAGAAACGGCAAAACCATTTCGGAGTCGCCAATATTTAAAGAGAACACGTTTGAACATATCAGTTCTGGCGACGGAAATAGCTACATAGATGATACCACGATAGATACTACTACTAAAGATACTAAGGCTAAAAGTAAAGCTAAAACTAAAACTAAAACTAAAACTAAAACTCCAAAAGCTAAGTCTGTGGATAAGCCTAAAGTGACTAAAGATATACAAGTGCCACTAAATGAAAAACAATCTTTAGTAGTGGAGTCCATACGGAACGGATGTACTTGTCTAGATGACATCTCAAGAACTACCAAAATACCCATTTCGGAACTATTTGAAATCGCAACAGAATTGGAGATGGATGGTATCTTGAAATCAGGTTTTGGAAATGTATACACTTTAAATTAAAGAAAATAAAAATAAATTTAAAAAAGTTCTTGCATTTTCCACTTTTTATGGTATCATATAATGTGTAGAAAAATATATTAAACTTGTAAAGGAGAGAATTTGTAATGTCAACATTAGTTATAGTAGAATCCCCTGCAAAAGCTAAAACCATTCAAAAATATTTGGGCAAGGATTTTGAAGTGGTAGCGTCTATGGGGCATATTATCGATTTGCCAAAATCTAAAATGAGTGTGGACTTTGATAACAATTTCCAACCAGTATATACAGAGATTAAAGGCAAAGAAGATGTTATTAAGTTACTTAAAAAAGAAGCTAAAAAATGCGATAAAGTATATTTAGCAACCGACCCAGACCGTGAGGGCGAGGCGATATCATGGCATATTGCCAATATGCTAAAAATGGACTTGAACGATAACAATCGTGTTACTTTTAACGAAATTACTAAGAGTGGTGTTCAACACGGTATGGAAACCCCTAGACAGATAGATATAGACTTAGTAAACGCTCAACAGACTAGAAGAATTTTAGATAGAATAGTAGGCTATAAGTTAAGTCCGTTTCTATGGAAAAAGGTTAGGCGTGGGCTATCTGCTGGTAGAGTGCAATCTGTAGCTGTTAGAATCATCGTGGATAGAGAAAACGAAATTAGAGCGTTTGTCCCTACAGAGTATTGGTCTATAGATGGTACTTTTACTGCTCCACCTAGTAGAAAAGTTTTCCCTGCTAAGTTGCTCTCTATAGATGGCAAAAAGGCAGAGATTAGCAACGAACAACAAGCTAACGAAATCCTAGCTAGAATAGATGGTGCTGAATTTACTGTAACTAATGTTAAAAAGAGAGTTACTAAAAAGAACCCCGCACCGCCATTTATTACTTCTACTCTACAGCAAGAGGCATCCCGTAGGATGGGTTTCCAATCTAAGAGGACTATGAAAACCGCTCAAGAACTATATGAGGGCATAGAAATCGAGGGTATGGGACTAGTGGGCTTAATTACCTACATGAGAACCGATAGCTTAAGAATATCCGAGGAGGCACAGCAATCCGCTAGAGAGTACATCCTAGAGAGTTACGGTAAAGATTACATTCCCGATAAGCCTAGGGTATTCAAGACTAAGAAAAACGCTCAAGATGCACACGAGGCTATTAGACCATCTATGCCAAAGCTATCCCCTATAAAGATTAAAGATAGCCTAACTTCCGACCAGTTTAAGCTATATAAACTCATTTGGGAACGCTTTATAGCTAGTCAAATGGCTAACGCTCAACTAGATACAGTATCCGCTGACATAGATGCTAACGGTTGTACCTTTAGGGCATCGGGGTATTCTGTAAAGTTCGATGGCTTTACTGCTCTATACGAGGAAAGCAAGGACACCAACGAGGAAACTAATAAAGTTCTACCACCACTAGAAGTAGGACAAGTATTAAAAGTAAAGACTCTAACGGGTAACCAACACTTTACACAGCCACCCTCTAGGTATACAGAGGCTACTCTAATAAAAGCTTTAGAGGAGTACGGCATAGGCAGACCTAGTACTTATGCACCTACTATTACCACTATAGTGTCTAAGTATTACGTTGAACGTGACGGCAAACAGTTAAAGCCTACTGCTTTAGGTGAGGTTATCACTAACCTAATGAAAGAACACTTTAAAAACATAGTAGACGTTAAGTTTACTGCTAAGATGGAAAACGACCTTGACGATGTAGAACACGGCAAAAGAGATTGGGTATCTACACTAGATACTTTCTATCAAGACTTTGATAAGACTCTCACTAAGGCTGAAAAGGCTATGGAGGGTAAACGTGTTAAAGTCCCTGACGAAACTACAGACTTAGTTTGTGAACAGTGTGGTAAGCCTATGGTAGTTAAAATAGGTAGGTTCGGAAAGTTTATAGCTTGTTCGGGTTTCCCAGAGTGTACCAACACTAAGAAGATTATCGAGGCTACTAAGGGTACTTGTCCATTGTGCGGAAAGACTATAGTAGTTAAGAAGTCCAAAAAGGGTAGACACTTCTTTGGTTGCGAGGGCTACCCAGATTGCACCTTTATGACATGGAACACCCCCGTTGAGGATAAGTGTCCTAAGTGTGGAAGTTCTCTATTTAAAAAGGGCGGTAAGAATGGAAAACTATTATGTGAAAAGCCCGAATGTGGTTACGAAAGGAATCTATAATATATGGTAGTAAACGTTATTGGTGGTGGTTTAGCAGGTTGTGAGGCATCATGGCAGTTGGCTAGTTATGGCATAAACGTAAACCTTTACGAAATGAAACCTAAAAAGTACACCCCTGCCCACCATTACAAAAACCTATGTGAGTTGGTATGTTCAAACTCTTTAAAGGCATCTAGGGTGGAAAGTTCTGCGGGGTTGCTAAAGACCGAAATGGAACGCTTAGGCTCTTTAATAGTTCCATGTGCCAAAGAAACCGCTGTAGAGGCTGGTGGTGCTTTAGCTGTGGATAGAGAAAAGTTTTCGGATTTGGTAACTAAAAAGATTAAAGAAAACCCTCTTATTAACATTATAGAGGAAGAAGTTACAGAGATTCCAAAGGATGAGTATACTATCATAGCTACAGGTCCTCTAACTTCCGATAGCTTAGCTAAAGCCATTCAAGAGTACTGTGGCGACTACCTAAGTTTTTACGATGCTGCCTCACCTATAGTAACTTTCGATAGCCTAGACAAGAACCTAGTATTTTCGGCTTCACGCTATGGCAGAGGAGATGCTGATTACATAAACTGTCCTATGAACAAAGAAGAATACCTAGAGTTTTACAACGCTCTAGTAGAGGCTGAAACCGTTCAGCTTAAGGACTTTGAAACGGTAGCCTTTAAAGTATATGAGGGCTGTATGCCCATAGAAGTACTTGCTAAGCGTGGCGAAGATACTATGCGTTTTGGTCCATTAAAGCCTGTAGGCTTAACCGACCCTAGAACTGATAGACGTCCCTATGCGGTAGTTCAACTTAGAAAAGAGAATAGAGAGGGTACTCTATACAACTTAGTAGGTTTTCAAACTAACCTAAAGTTTGGCGAACAAAAGCGTGTATTCTCTAAGATTACTGGTTTGCAGAATGCGGAATTTATTCGCTATGGTGTAATGCATAGAAACTCTTTCATTAATAGCCCTAAGCTTTTAAACAGTGACTTCTCCCTAAAGAAGAACCCTAACATATACTTTGCGGGTCAAATGACTGGTGTAGAGGGCTACATCGAGAGTGCTATGAGTGGCATTATAGCAGGGCATAGCATGGCTAGAAAACTTTTAAACAAGCCCCAAATAGTTTTACCTAGTGATACCATGTGCGGTGCTATGTGCAACTATATCAGTGATGAGTACATCACAGACTTTCAACCTATGGGATGCAATATGGGTATACTACCTGAGTTACCTGTTAGAATTAAAGACAAAAAACTTAAGTATGCAGAATACTCCAAAAGGGCATTAAACTCTTTAGAAAATGCTCTTGAAAGTATTGGTTTTTAGAATAAATTTAGTTTGGAGTGGTTCAATATGAAGATTATAGTAGACGCTTTTGGCGGTGACAATTCACCGTTGGCAGTAGTACAGGGTAGTGCAGACGCTGTTAAAGATTTAGGAGTGAACGTTGTACTATCGGGCGATAAGAATAAGATTAAACAAGTTGCTAAAGATAATAACATATCCCTAGAGGGCATTAAGATTATCCATGCGGATAGCGTTATGGATATTCACGAAGAACCTACAAAGATTCTTAAAGAGTATAAAGACAGTTCTATGGCTGTAGGTTTACAAGCCCTAGCTGACGAAAAAGGCGATGCTTTTGTCTGTGCGGGAAGTACTGGTGCTTTGGTAGTAGGTTCTACTTTTATAGCTAAGAGAATAAAAGGTATTAAAAGACCTGCCTTAGCACCTATCATGCCAAATGAAAAAGGTTACTTTATACTCTTAGATGCTGGTGCTAATGTGGATTGCCGTCCTGAAATGTTGGTGCAATTCGCTATAATGGGTAGCACTTACATGAGTAAAGTTATGGGTATAGAAAAGCCTAGAGTGGGTTTAATCAACGTTGGTGCAGAAGATACCAAAGGCAGAGAACTAGAAAAAGAGTCTTACAAACTTTTACAGAATGCCCCTATAAACTTCTGTGGTAACTGCGAAGCTAGAGATATCCCTAGTGGCAAGTTTGACGTTGTAGTATCCGATGGCTTTACTGGTAACGTCACCCTAAAGCTTTATGAGGGTATGGCGAAGTTCTTTAGCAATGAACTTAAGACTATGCTTACTAGTGGCTTAAAGTCTAAGTTGGGAGCAGTACTCTTAATGGATAAAGTTAAAGAGTTTAAAAACAAGGTTGACTATAAAGAAGTCGGTGGTGCTGTACTACTAGGCATATCTAAACCAGTAATAAA
>CAYXNU010000080.1:0-7536 GCA_964466485.1 uncultured Ruminococcus sp. | reverse complement strand
TAGAAGTAAGAAAGAATACTGCTTTTGTCTTTCAAAACTATAGCCTATTCGCTAACAAGACGGCTCTACAAAACGTAACTGAGGGGTTAATCGTTGCTAGAAAAGTCCCAAAAGATGAGGCTATAAAAAAAGGCAAAGAGGCTCTTGACTGGGTAGGACTATCCGAAAAGTATGACTGCTACCCTTGCCAACTTTCGGGAGGTCAGCAACAGCGTGTGGGTATCGCTAGAGCAGTGGTGCTAAACCCCGAAGTTATCCTACTGGATGAGCCTACTTCCGCACTAGACCCCGAACTAGTCGGCGAAACTCTTTCAGTAATTAAGAAAGTTGCCGAATGTGGCATTACTATGATTATAGTTACACATGAGATGTCTTTTGCTAAAGATGTCGCTAGTAAGGTGGTATTTATGGCAGATGGATATATAGTCGAAGAAGGAACTCCTGATGAGATATTCTCATACCCGAAACATGAGAAGACACGTCAGTTTCTATCTCGAATATTACCCCCTGAATACTATCTATAAATATAATTTATGTAGATAAAAAAGTATCTAAAAAAATATGAGATTAATACTATTATATAGGGTGTGATTTTAGTGTATAAAGATACTAGAAACTTATTAAAAAGCATAGTCGCTTTAACTGTACCATCTTTGATAGAGTACGCTTTGCAAACTTTAGTAAGCTACGTTGACTACATAATGGTAGGTAAACTAGGCACAGAAGCCTCTGCAACTATAGGCTTAACCAACGAAGTTACTTACCTAATTAGAGGGGGAGTCAACGCTGTGGGAATAGGTGCTTTAGCTTATATATCCTATTCCATAGGTGCTAAGCGTGTCGAAAAAGTAAAGAGTGCAGTAGTACAAGCCTTCTATTTGGCTTTGGTAGTGGGGTTGTTATCGTGTATAGTAGCCCTTGCGATAAGTCCATTTTTGCCTAGTTGGCTCGGTGCAGATGTAAGCATTAGAAGTAACGCATCTAAGTACTTTGCAATAGTTTCAAGTCCATTTGTATTATTCTCCATAAATGCTATCTTTGGGAACGTTCTAAAAGCTACTGGTGATATGAAAACTCCTCTATACGTCAACTCTTTTATGAACGTTTCCAACATAGTATTAAACTATCTGCTAATCTATAACACTAGGGAAGTAACACTCTTTGGAAATACCGTCACGGTGTGGGGTGCAAACCTAGGAGTAATAGGTGCAGGTTTAGGAACTGCAATATCTACAGTGATAGGCGGTATATTAATGGTTATTGGGGTCTACACAAACAAGGTGGTATCACCTAAAGGTGTAAAGCCCACTTTGGACTTTAACATTATTAAACAGTTTGTAAAAGTAGGCATACCAGTACTATTAACTAGACTAACCAGTAGCAGTGGCAGAGTAATCTTTACAGGACTAGTTACACGTTTGGGAACGGTTTCATTTACTGCACACACTTTGGCATTTACAGCGGAGTCCATGGTATATATACCTTGTGTTGGCATGATGAGTGCTATAGCTACACTTTCTGGGAATGCTAAAGGCGAAAACGATTTGCAAAAGTTGAACAAGTTGACTACTTTAGCCAGTGCTATGGTTAGCGTTGTTATGCTCATGTTGAGTATATTATTATATGCCTTTGCCGAAAACATTATCAGCATATTTACTCAAGATTCCGAAGTTATAGCCATAGGTACGAACCTCTTAAGAATAGTTTCCCTAAACGAACCTATCTTTGCGGTTTCAGTAGTGCTTGAGAGTGTTTTCAATGGCATTGGCGATACTAAATCTCCATTTATAGCGTCTACAGTTACGCAGTGGGTGTTTAGGGTGCTAGGAACTTACATATGTATATACGTTCTAGGCTTTGGTATAGAATCCGCATGGGTATGCATGATTTCCGACAATATCGCTAGGTGTATACTATTGGCAATATTCTACATATATAAAAATAGAAGTTTGGTATGCAATGGATATAACGTTACCAGCGAAAGAAAGTCTTTAAGTTAAGAGATTGAGCAGTTCTATCTAAATTTTTAGGCTGTTTTAATACAGAATTTAAGCACTTTAAAAATTATATGTAAATGACGGTATTTGACTCAAAAATGGCTTTTCGTTAGTGACACACTAGTTATAAGAAAAAATACGCTACATAAATATGTAAAAAATCTATTATCAATATAATCTACTATTGTTTTGCTTGACAAACTGTGAAGTTTTACTAATACTTCACAGTTTTTTTGTTGGATAGCAATTTGTTATTCTTTGTAATTTTGCATAAAAAACATTGACAATAACCTCTTTAAATGGTATAATGTACTCAAATAGTTATAAATAGGAATACTGGCGGTAAGGTTTAGCCATGTGCTATAAAGTCCGTCAAGGATGTGCTTATCTATAAAAGTAAAGTGTCAAAAACAAAACTCAGTGCCATGACACCGTTTTTCTTGACGTAACAAGAACAGAAAGAGTCGGCACAAGGCAAATTTTAAAAAAACTATCATGAAAGGAGTAAGCTACAAAAAAAGTAGCGGTTTATTTGTTATGAATGTAAAAACCTACAAAAATAGCACTTTGCTAAAAGCGATAACTATCTTTATATCGTTTTCTATGGTGCTATTGCTATTTGCTACTAATTCACCCAAAAGCTTAACGGTTTTTGGAGCGTCTGTGGATTACCCAGTGCAAATGGTTAATATTTCTAACGGCAGTGGAAATATCGGTCTTGTAGATACCGCCGATATTTCAAGCCTAAAGTTGACTACTAGCACATCTAACTGGGAAAACTGGGCTATTAGATATGTTGGTAACGATAGCAAAGGCTCTTACTACAAGATTGTCAACATGGAAAGCGGTAGACTTTTAACACCTATGAAGTATAACACATCTAGTGGTAGCGAATGCGTTATCTATGGCGATGAGAGTGATAAGTCGCAACACTGGTATATTACCGCAGTATCTCAAGATTCCCTAGGTAACGACCTATACTACAAGATTACAAACTATGTAGATACCAACCTATCTTTAACTTATGATGGCTCTAAGTTCTATCTAAGTGAGTACACTGGCAAGAGTAGTCAAAAGTGGCTACTAAATACTTCTGGCGTTCAGGGCTTTGCAGGATACGGCACTGATATGGACGGCAACGAAAAAGCTAGTGTTCATGGTGGATTACTCGGTGATACTGTATATGTATCTACTTACGATGAGCTAAAGACTGCTTGTAAAAGTTCTGAACCTTTAACTATCGTAATTACTAAGGATATATCTTACAGCACTAGCTACCTAACAGACAGCAACGGCAGAAAATACATCGACAACAATGAACTAATATACATCTACCCTAACAAGACTATAGTAGGCTCATACGGTGCAAATAGCCTATACAACGTATACTTTAGAACCTACGAACACGCAAACTACGGCTTAGGCAAAGATATCATACTACGCAATGTGGAAATATCTCACGATGTAGAACTTAACATTAGCAATATATGTGAGTTTTCCTATGGCGAAAACATTTGGGTAGACCACTGCACATTTGTGGGTCACGATGCTGTAAACTCCGCATCTACTGGCATTGTGGACTGGGACAAGCTACTAGCTTTTAAAGGCAACACAGACTATTGCACAATCTCCGATTGCTCTTTTGGGCTACATGAGTACGGTTTAATATTAGGCTACCCAGACGATACAGACGAACTCTTAGACACCTACAACAACAGACCTTGCATTACTTTAGCAGATAACTACTTCCATGACTGCTTAACTAGAGCCCCTGGTTTAATGCGTTATGGTTACTACCACTCACTAAACAACTATGTGGTAAACTTCAATATGGGATATACTGTACATACTGCTTCCACAGTGTACGCTGAAAGCTGTTACTACGATGGTGGCACTGGCAAGGGTGCAGTCGTAAACGACAACGCTTTTAAGAGTGGCGAAACTAGTATATCCGAGAGCAGACGTGACGAGGCTACACCTAGTTATAAAGATGTAGGCTCTGTAGCCGTAAACTGCTACAGCAACAACAACGTTTCTAATATCTATTCAAACGTTTGCACATGGAATCCTAGTAGCAACTATAGCTACACTTCTATGAGTGCTAGTGCAGTACCTACCTACTGCAAAACTAACGCTGGTGCTAAGAGTTCTAGAAGTGAATACTCTTACTATACTTTTGGTAGTACTGGCTTAGCTAGTGCAAACTTTGGAGTTGCACCTACTACTACATGGAATGACGCAACTACTACCGTTACTACAGTAACTACTACCACTCCTGTTACTAGTACTATCAAAGAGGCATCTACCATTACAGAAAACAAGACTTTCACCCTAAAGAACGTTAATAGCGGTCTATATATGGAAGTTGAGGGTGGTACTCAAGCTAGTGGTACTAACGTTCAACAGTGGGGTTTAAGTACTCCTAGTACATACAACACTTGGACTGTTAAGTCCGCTGGTGATGGCTACTACTATATATACTCATCTTTAGGCGATGGAAAAACCTACTTGCTAGACTTAGACAGAGGTCTAACTACTAACGGTGCTAACATAAGCATTTACGAAAACACCAACAGTGATGCCCAACTATTTAAGTTCGTTAAAAATTCCGACGGCTCTTACAAGATAGTTACTAAGGCTACTCAAGATAGTTCCTGTGTAGAAGTTAAAGACGCTTCTACTAGCAGTGGTGCTAACGTTCAACAGTGGGAAATCAATGGTGTAAACTGTCAAGACTGGATTTTGGAATACGTCGAAATAACACAAGATACTACTACAACCACAACTACACCTACAACAACTACTACCGCTGTTACAACTACTGCTACTACTACAGGCACTGTAACTGTTACTACTCCTTACGATAACTTTAAAACAGTAAGTCTTACTGGTGAGATTACTAAAATTTACGACAATAGAGACTTTGAAATCACACAAGATGATGGCTCTACTACTTACATTAACAACAACTATTCTAGTGCATTTACTAAAACTATAGATATCTCCGAGTTTAAAGTTGGTGACAAGGTAGATATCAATGGTTTAAGTTTAAGTACTGGCTCTGTAGCTTTAACTAGTATCAAACTTTCGGATGGTGCTGTTACTACTACTGCTGTTACTACAGTTCCAACTGAGCCTACCGTTACTACTACCACTGGAAACTCCTCTGATAAGAATGTTTTCGGTGACATAGACAAGGACGGCAACGCTAGTTATCTAGATATAGTAATATTGAAAAAGTATATCTTAGGTATGTCATCTAGCATAGATACTTCTAGAGCAGATTTAAATAAAGATGGTGCTATAAATATCTTAGATGTTATAATCCTTAAAGATTTAGTTATAGGTTAGAATAACTTTCAATAAGATATCCTTTCGGGACGGCAAACTGCCGTTCCGCTTTTTTTATAATAAATATGTTGACTATTAATGGATATTATGCTATAATTATATAAACTTATATAAACTACCAAAATAAAAGAGAATTGGAGTAAAGTATGGACTTCCTTAATTCAATAGCTGCTATTTCCATTTGCAGACTTAATAAACATTTGATTACTAATAAGAATATAAATATTCTTTCGGATATAGCTAAACGTTTTGAAAGTTTAGATATTTCCCAGTTTTACGAATTTGCAAACGATGACTTTGAAACTATGTCGGAATCTAAAAAACGATACCTTCATACAATAAGCCTTTTTAAAGAAGAATATCAACCTTTGGTTAGAGATATCCTCGACGCCTTAGTAATGATGGTTTACCGTCCAGAATCCGCTGATATTCTTAGCAAAAACAATATAAAAATAAGTATGTACGAAATACTTAAGCTAAACCAACTCGATATATTCAACTATGGTCAAGTGAACTTGTTTTTAAACAAGCTTAAAACTATATTCCATATGAATAATTCGTCATCGTTTACGGATATAGAATTTGTTGCCGATAGCCGTCTTATAAGCTATCTCGCCGAAAGTAACCTATACGACACAAACGTTAGCGATGTATGTTACACTTTTACAAGTTCTACACCTTTACACACTTTAATATTAAACAATTCCGTGTACGAATATATAAACAATATCATCGATAATAAAAAGTCTGTAATACATATTAGGGGCAACAGGTATTCAGGAAAGAAGTTTATTTTAAAACATTCAGCTAAGTTTAAAAATAAAGAAATCCTATTTGCTGACTTCAAACTACTTATGAGATATAGCACCGACAACTTAAGAGATGCTCTATGGCAGATTAGAAGGGAGGCTCTATTCTATGATAGGATAGTCTGTTGGTATAACGTTTCCACAGAGATACTTTCAAAAAACAAGTGGGAAGTAACAGAGTTTTTAAGGCTATTCGTTTACAACTACATAGAAAACGATGTTCAAGTGTGTATCTGTTCGGACACCGCTACAGACCTATCATCTTATTGCAACTACCCTATAAATATGATAAATCTTCAAGATATTACCGAATCCCAAAGGATTGAGGTTTGGAAATATTTTGCGGAATTGTATAAAGTTCCAGAGTTACCCTACATGGATTTTGCTATGAGATATAAACTTTCAATAGGTAAAATCTCCGAAATATTCAAAAAGAAGTCGGAATGTTTCTTTAGTGAAAACCTATCCGACAACGAAATCTTTGACAAACTCTGTGCCGAAACATGGTGCATCAACAAGGACTTACTAAAGCTAAAAACTTCGGACTATACCTTTGATGACTTAAAACTCCCACAGGGACAGCTTAAAACTTTCAAGCAGATATGTAACAACTTTAGGAACTCTTATACAGTATACAACGATTGGAATATGAAAAAGAAGTTTTCCTATGGCAGAAGTATATCTGTACTACTTACAGGCCCTCCAGGAACAGGAAAGACTATGTCGGCTTGTGTTATGGCTAATGAGATAAATCTACCGCTATATCAAGCTGATATGTCACAAGTTTTCGATAAATACATCGGTGAAACTGAAAAGAATATCGATGCAATATTTACCGAGGCAGAAAAACAAAACTGTATTCTTTTTCTAGATGAGGCGGATTCACTTTGCGGAAAAAGAAGTGAAATAAACGACTCAAAGGATAAGTATTCAAACAACGATACCGCTTTTCTACTCCAAAGAATAGAATCCTATGACGGTATAGTTATACTGGCTACAAACTATATTAACAACATAGACAACGCTTTTATGCGACGTATGAAATATGTAGTACCATTTTCCATCCCTGATAAAAACATTAGGTTGGAAATATGGAAAAGCAGTTTTACTGAACAAGTTTCTATCGACGACGATGTGGACTTTGAATACCTTGCAGAACAGTTTGAATTTTCAGGTTCAAACATAAAAAATATCGTTCTTGCATCGGTGTTCCTATCAGCATCGGAAAAAGTTCCAGTAAATATGAAACATATTATAACAAGTATCTACAACGAATGTCAAAAACAACAAAGACATCTATTTTCTAACGATGTTGGAAAGTATGAGAACCTATTCAACGAAATTAATCTATATTAAATGAAAGGAAGTTATATATTATG
>CAYXNU010000079.1:0-7557 GCA_964466485.1 uncultured Ruminococcus sp. | reverse complement strand
TTGCCGTCGTGTAGACCAAAACGCATTTCAATAATGGTTTTTTCTCTGTCGGATAGGGTGTTTAGAGCCTCCATTAGCATGAGGTTTTCCGCCTCTGTTTCTACACCTTTGCAGACTATATCGTCGTCAGTGCCGAGGATATCCGATAGTAGTAACTCATTGCCGTCCCAGTCTATGTTAAGGGGTTCGTCTATGGATACTTCGTTCTTGTACTGCGAGGACTTCCTAAGGAACATCAAGATTTCGTTCTCTATGCACCTAGAAGCGTACGTTGCCAACTTGATGTTTTTGCTAGGGCAAAAGGTATTCACAGCCTTAATAAGCCCTATCGTCCCGATGGATATTAAGTCTTCCACGTTGTTGGAAGTGTTCTCAAACTTCTTAGCTATGTACACCACTAAGCGTAGGTTGTGCGTAATGAGTTTCTGTCTAGCGGTGTGGGGACTAGTTTCCAAAAGCTTAAAAACCTCTACTTCCTCGGACTTGCTTAAGGGTGGCGGTAGCGTTTCCGAACCGTTTATGTAGTACACTTCTTGCGAGTGAAACCTTATGCACAACTTCTTGTAATACTCTTTTAATGCCTTTAAAATGCCAATCATCATAAAACAACACCTTTCTTAAATACTGTTCTTAACGCTGTAAAAAATGCATTCTGCTAAATTTTTAAAATAAACCAATGTACGGAACTCCGCCCACGGCGTTCCGCTATGCGGTAGCATAGAATTACCTCAAACTCGCATTAATTTGTCATACTCAAGCTAATATTTTCGGGTTGAATATCGCTCTATTGCACTGCCCCGATATACCTATTAAAACGTCCACATTTTTGGAGTAGCCACTGTTGGTATCTAGTATGGTTACGCTGTCGGGCTTAAACGACACTACCACACCGCTCTCCCCTATGGTGGAATACGGCACTAGCCTAAAGCCCTTTAGAGTGCCTACATCGTCTAGGCTAGGAACTTCCAACAGCCCCCTTAAACTCTCCTGTGAACATATAACTATAGGCTTACCGCTAAAAGTATCCGTTAAAGCGTTGCCAGTGTCGGCTAAGCCGTCAACCTCTAGGGACTTCCCACCGTAAGAAATCCTTAAAGACCATTCGCCAGTAGCACCAGTAGTCTTATCCAGTAAGTGCCTAACTATACATAGCACCGCATAACACACCGTAGTAGACACCACTAGAAACACCATTGAAAAGTCCGCATAGACGTAACTGTTGTTGGTAGCTATAACATCACTGTGGAGTGTACTCTGTAGGGCTAGTATCATACCCGCAAATACGAAACTTATCACACAGAAGTATAGAGCCATCTTTAGAGTGTTGGCTAGGCTACTGCGTTTAAAGGCTATCAGTACAAGCCCCACCGACAACGCAAACTTTACACCTACACTGACTAAATACTGCATAGGTGGTAGCAGTATTATCAAAGAGGATATAGCCCCCACCAACGCCGATAACACTAACCTCTTACGTTTAAAGCTAGTATGTGTTAGCTTAGCAGTACCCAGTAGTATAAAGTAGTTTATGTACCAGTTGAGTACTATTAGTACGTCTACATATATGCATTGCAATCTACCACCCCTTAGAGCATTCTACCATAGATAGCGTGTCTTATGTTGGCGGTTTTGGTATCCTGTAAAAATTTTTTTATTTGCCGTTCCTATGTGAAAAATATTTGCAACAGTTCTAAAAAGGATAATCTTAACATAGTATGGAGTATATAAAAATTAAAAGAAAAGAGGTGTAAGTCGCTAGATGATTTAAAAAAAATCAGCGACGTGTATAGTTATGGTAAACGTTAGATACTACCCAGAGGGTCACTTGATTAATACTATAGAAAATGTAAACGCTACCAAAAGCAAGGCTACCTTGAATGAGTCCATGCTATGCGGTAAGATATTAGAGGGCAGAGCCATGGTGTGCGACAGTGAACACAACCTCATAGTAGACCTACCTTGCATGAAAGGTATCATACCTAGAATAGAGGGTGCTATAGGCATTGCAGAGGGTTCTACTAAGGATATCGCTCTAATATCTAAGGTTAATAAGCCTGTGTGCTTTAAGGTTTTGGGGTTCTCCACTAACGAACTAGGTCAAGAGGTGGCAGTGCTATCAAGGAGAGCCGTTCAAGAAGAATGCCTAGAAAACTACATCTCAAAACTTACCTCAGGGGATATAATAGACGCTAGGGTTACACATTTGGAACAGTTTGGCTGTTTCGTGGATATAGGCTGTGGTATACCCTCGCTTATCCCTATAGACTCCATATCCGTGTCCCGAATCTCTCACCCCTCGGATAGGTTCTATGTAAATCAAGATATTCGAGCCATAGTAAAAGAAGTTTCGGGGAGTAGGGTTTGGCTATCCCATAAAGAACTATTAGGTACATGGCAAGAGAATGCCTCTCTATTTAGCATGGGCGAAACCGTTGCGGGAGTAGTACGTTCCGTGGAAAGCTATGGCATATTTATAGAACTAACTCCCAACCTTGCGGGGCTTTCCGAGTACAAGGACGGCGTATTCGTGGGGCAGAACGCTAGTGTATACATAAAAGCACTCATTCCAGAAAAGATGAAAGTAAAGCTAGTAATAGTAGACGTATTCAATGCGGAATACCCTAAGCCCCCTCTAGAATACTTCGTACACGGCAACCACATAGACTACTGGCAGTACAACACAGAAGTTTCCAACAAGGTAATAGAAACTAGGTTTTAAGGTATTTGTGTCAATACAAAAAATGGAACGGTGAAATGCCGTTCCTTACTTGTGCTTCTTCTTTTTGCGTACGGAGAACCCAAAGTCGCCTAGTTTTCTACCCAAAGCGAAATACTCCCCGTGAGCGTAAGCCATTAAACCGCTTTGCTGTAGGTTTAGTTTTCCCTTGCTATCGATGTACTTGTCTTCTATATCTATGCCTACTATCTCGGATAGGAACATAGTGTGCGTACCTAAGTCTATGGTATCCTTTACTATACACTCCAAAGATACAGGGCATTCCTCAATGATGGGTGCATCTATCTTTGTGGACTTTAGCAAGTGAAACCCACACTTTTCAACCTTGTTGATATCCTTGCCACTGCGAACCCCACAGAAGTCCACTTGCCTACACATGGAAGATGTAGTCAGGTTTATGGCAAAGTTACCAGTCTTTTTTATGATGTCATAGGAGTACCTAGACGGTCTAACGGAGATGTACGTCATTGGGGGGTGGGTGTTAATAATTCCAGTCCACCCGATAGTTAAAACGTTGTAGTCTTCCATAGTACCGCAAGATACCAACACAGGCGGAACTGGTGCTAGTATAGTACCGCCATTCCAAAAAGTTTTGCTCATAGTATAGTTTTCCTTTCTTGATTAAATCGCCATTCCCTACACTGCTTTATATTTATATTTCGGAGCGATGTTTTTTACGCATTTCCGAGGGGGTGCAACCGTAACACTTCCTAAAGACCTTTTGAAAGTGCTTGTTGTTGGTAAAGCCGTTGCGTTCTGCAATTTCGGAAATTGAAACGTCGGTGTATATTAGTTCCTCGAATATGTGCCTAATTCTCACTTCGTTTAGGTATTCTAGGAAAGTAGTTTTCATGTGCTTTTTAAATATTCTAGTAAAGTATTGCTTGTTGTAACAAGCTATCTGTGCCACATCGTCAAGGGATATTTGTTCCATGTAGTGTGTTTTGACGTAATCCACCACTTGACTAATTTTGGCTATGTACTCTTTTTCCTCTGGGACTATAACGCTTTGTGTAACGTTAGACTGCCCGAACTCGATAAAAAGCTTATATAGTAGCTGAAAAACCACGCTATTAAACTTTAAATAGTAGCCTTTTTCTTTCTCTTGATAGATACATATTAACTCATTAAAAATTTTACAAAATTCTGCACTGTAGTATGAACGGCAGTTTATTCTGTCGGTGGTGGGTATTGCCGTATGTGGAATCTGTAGTAGAAGTACAGTAGTATCTCCCATGCTTTTGGTAGAATGTATTTCCATAGAGTTTATTACTCCAAAGTGGTTTTCTTCCAAAAGGTACTCGTTGTTGTTGACGTACAATTTCATAGAACCCTTTAGCATATATACCACTTCTATCCCTTGATGCCAGTGGCGTTCTACCAAAGTTTCGTAAGCGGTATACACCTCAAAGTGCATATTAGTAGTATCTGAGTAATCTATAACTTGATGTGATAGACTATCCATAAATTATCACCTCACTTGTAAAAGTACGAACGTGCATATTAAATTCTAATTTCAGTATGGGTAATGTGCTAAAATACATTACCTATTTCTTATTTTATGAACGCTCATTAACTTAATTTTATCACAAATAGGGCATTTTGTAAACAATATAATAAGAATATCTTTCATAATTTCACATTGTGTAAAATACATAAATTAACATATGCAATCTATTGACTTATTTGTTTATATTTGATATAATTATATACATAGGATATATTAAAAAAATATTCTTAGGATTATTTTAATAAAATGACAATTGCAATTACAATTGCAAGAATGACATTTATAAGTTAGACTATTATTATTTTAGGTAGGTGTTATTGATGGAAAGTAATAATTATAATGTTTTAGATGTTGCTTATGGCAGATTTTTGATGGACTCCACCACTAACGAAATTTTGCAAATAGATGACGGTTTTACTAGAATAACAGAATATACCCAAGACGATATAGACAATGGCTTAATTATGTTGGAGTTTATCCCCAAAGAAGATGTTGAATACTATACTAAAAGAGTTCGTGAAGTTTTAACCAACAAACCTGAATGCTACTTGAAACACAGAATTATTAAAAAGAGCGGTGAAGAAATATATGTGCTTTGCTTCGGCAATGTGCTACCCGATGGCAATTCGGAAATCTTGATAGCCGATGTTACCGAAATGGTAAACTATGAACAGATAGTAAAAGACGTTAAACGTATGCTAGATACTGTCATTGAAAACGTTCCCAGTGGTATCGCTATGTATGAGGTCTTCCCAGATTCCCACATGGAAGTTGTACTAGTAAACAACTACTATTGGCATACCTTAGGCTACAGCAACGAGGATGATTTACTTACCAACGCTAAGATACTGGAAACTTCCTTTACTAAAAAAGGCTATCAGGAAATCTCCCAAAAGATTGACGATATGCTAAAAGGCAAACTCTCCTCTTTTGAAAATGAGTACAAGCTCACCAAAAAGGACGGCTCTCACATTTGGGTTTCTTTAAGGTTTAACGTTTACAAGGATAACACCGAAAGCGAAAACCCTATCGTGTACGCTGTTATGTCCGATGTTACCAAACTAAAAGAACAGTTGGCTACTATCAACTACCAAAACGAACGCTATGAGTTAATCCAAAATTTGACTAACGAAATATACTTCTCTTACGACTGTGCTACAGATGTGCTATCGTTGCCTAAAAATATCGAAACTACTTTGACTGGCAAAAACCGTGGCAACAAGATACACAACTTCTTTAAAACCTTTTTGGATAAGAAAATAGTACACCCCGACGACAGAGATACTTTCCTTAAAATTTGGAACGACGCTTTTGTGCAAAAACACAACGGCATTGCAGAGTTTAGAATTAAACTATACCAAACCGCTGAATATACATGGTGTAAGTTCCACTATATGGTTAATCAAGATGCTGACGGCAATGTAGTTGGGCTATTCGGTAAGATTTTAGATAGCAACGAAAACCACTTACTAAAGGACGAAATCAAGCGTAATCAAGACGTTATAGAAATCCTATCCTCTAAGGATACCGTTACTATGCTAGAAAACAAGACTTCGTTCTGCCAAAAGTTCGACAAAATGCTACCAACCCTTAACGTTAGCAAAAACTGTTGTGCTATCGTTTCCATAGATATTAACGGGTTCTCTTACATAAACGACAACTTCGGCTACGATGCCGGTAACGATATGCTTATCGAGTACGCAAACCTTATCTCCGAACAGACTTTTTACATACTAAGTAGCAGAATCTACTCCGACTACTTCTACTGTTTGGCATACACTAACACCCCTAGGGATGAATTCGTGGAAAAGGTTAAGTCCATAAATGAAAAGTTCGGTGTACAACAAAAACAGAAATACCCCGCCAGTGAGATTTCCATATGTGCTGGTATATACTTTATAAATAACAACTCTTTAAATAGTATCATCTGTATGGATAACTGCGACCTCGCTAGACGTAGCATTAAGAATGATAAATCCACGAATATATGTGTATACAGTGAGAAACTCCGTGATAACAGAAGTAGGGAAAAGGTTATACCATCCGAGTTGAACGACGCTATTACCAACGAAAAGATAGAACTATTCTTGCAACCTAAGTTCGATATGAAAACTTTTAAAATCATCGGTGCGGAGGCTCTATCTAGGTGGCGTAACGACGACGGTTCTTACCGCTCCCCTATTACATTTATACCCACTTTGGAGAGGCTAGGCTATGTGGTTCAACTGGATTTCTACATATATGAGCAAGTCCTTAAAACTATGAAAAGGTGGAAAGACAACGGTATATCGTTGATTCCTATATCGGTAAACTTTTCTAGGGTGCATAACAACCACAAAAACTTTGTGGATAGGGTTCTAGAGTTGGCGGACAAGTACACCATAGACAGAGATTTAATCGAGATTGAAATAACAGAAAGTGCCTTTGCAGAGAGCGACCTCGCACTACTGGAAAATATCAAGCGTTTGAGGTCTTTGGGCTTTAAGATAGATATCGACGATTTCGGCATAGGTGAGTCGTCTTTGAGTACGCTACTTGACGTACCTGTGGATATCATCAAGCTAGATAAGAAGTTTATCGACAACTTGAACGAATCTAGAAGACAACAGAACTTTTTAAAACAGCTATGCCTATTGATACAAACTTCCAACAAGCACATCATCTTTGAGGGCGTAGAACAGCAAAATCAAGCGGACTTCCTTTGCGACTGCGGTTTCTATATGGCACAGGGTTGGCTATTCGATAAAGCTATATGTGTCAGCGAGTTTGAAAAGAAGTACATCCACGACAAAAAGTTTAGTTAAATAGTGCAAAATTCGGAACGGTGAAATGCCATTCCGAATTTCTTTATGCGTTGTACATATCGTGGTATGTAATCTTTCCGTGTTGCTTTTCAAAATCTTCTATGTGTTGCACGATTAAGCGTTCAACTTCTTTGTTTTTGGTTCTGCCGTTGTATTTAGCTATGTATCCCAGTTTGTCGAGTAGTACGGGGTCTATCCTTAAAGTAAAATGGGGACAATCTTTAGCGTTCACAGTATCACATCTTTCCATTGATTTTTAAGTATATAGTACCATACTTTTCAAGCCGTGTCAATTTTGCATATAGTAATGATACATTCCAAAATTTTTAATTTATCAAAAAAATTTCTAAAAACCCCTTGACAGATTACCGCCACTATGTTAAAATAAGAATACCGCATGGCTGACGGTTATCAAGACATGAAAAATGCTCCGTCATCAGCGAGTTTTTATGAAAAGGTAGGTGCTACAAATGTACGCTATTATTGAAACTGGTGGAAAGCAATAT
>CAYXNU010000078.1:0-7706 GCA_964466485.1 uncultured Ruminococcus sp. | reverse complement strand
TTATGCGTGCGGGTGCTAGTAAGTATAATATGAAAGTAAACGTTGAGATTGAGTAAAAAACATTGCAGGGCGGACTTTTCCGCCCT
The DNA here is from genome assembly GCA_964466485.1 of uncultured Ruminococcus sp. Taxonomy (GTDB): domain Bacteria; phylum Bacillota; class Clostridia; order Oscillospirales; family Ruminococcaceae; genus UBA5884. The sequence continues at coordinate 7,620 of CAYXNU010000078.1, read as the reverse complement.
TTAATTAACGAAAATCCATTTTGGAAAGGTGATGTATAATTATGAAAAAGCAGTTTCTTGAAACTGGTAAGATAGTAAACGTTCATGGGTTAAAAGGAGAAGTTAAAGTTTATCCGTGGTGTGATAGCCCAGAATTTCTTTGCGAGTTCGATACTCTGTATACCAATCAAGGTAAGGAAATAATTACTATCGAAAACGCTAGAGTTCAAAAAAACATGGTTATTATGAAAATTAAAGGTATAGATACTATAGAACAGGCTCAAACTATGAGAAACAAGGTTTTATATATGAATCGTGATGATGTGGAGTTGGACGACGGCTCTTACTTCATTCAAGATTTGATAGGCTTAGAAGTCTTTGACGAGGATACTAACACTTTCTATGGTACTTTAGTGGACGTTTTGGAAACTGGTGCTAATGATGTTTATACCATCAAGAACGAGGAACTCCACAAGGAGTACTTAATCCCTGCTATACCAGACGTTGTTATATCTACAGACTTAGAAAACAATAGAATGACTATTCGACCTTTGGAGGACTTTTAACCATGCGTTTCGATATAGCTACTTTGTTTCCTGAAATGTGCAACACTGTACTAAGTGAAAGCATTATCGGGAGAGCAAAAAATAGAGGCTTTGTAGAACTATATTGCCACAACATTAGAGATTTCTCGGAAGATAAACACAGACGTGTGGATGATACTCCCTATGGTGGGGGTATGGGTATGGTTATGCAGTGCGAACCTATATACAACTGTTGGAAACACATTTGCGACACTTTAGGCGAAAGACCTCACACAATATATATGTCACCTAAGGGGGCTGTATTCAATCAGCAAAAGGCTATTGAACTATCTAAGCTAGATAATATCTTCCTATTGTGTGGGCATTATGAGGGTGTAGACCAACGTGTTTTAGATACCATAGTTGACGAGGAAATATCTATAGGGGATTACGTTCTAACGGGTGGGGAACTCCCTGCACTAGTTTTAGCGGATACCGTTACACGTCTATGCGAGGGTGTTCTGTCGTCCGATGAGTGTTTTCAAGATGAGAGCCACTACAATGGTCTATTAGAGTATCCACAGTATACCCGTCCTGAAGTTTGGAACGGTTTGGAAGTCCCTCCAGTGCTACTAACTGGACACCACAAAAATATTAACGATTGGCGAAAAGAACAAAGTTTAAACATCACAAAAGAACGTCGCCCCGATATGTATGAAAATTATATTGAGTTGAAGTAATCACAATTTTCATGCACATTTAAAGGCTTTGGCTGTGCAAAATATACTGGATAATATGGCTTATATTAAAAAAAAGTTTGTGCATTTTGCACTAAATTAATTTGTTTTAGTTAATAACTCAATAATTATAGTGTATTTTGCACACAATTCATTGTTGAATATTGGCAAAATTCAATAAAAATTCGTTATAATAAACAAAAAAATGGTATCTAAAACTTAACTGAATTATCAAACCGTAGAATTTTAGGAAAAACTCATACTATTGTTAAATTATGCGTTGACGAATGCTTATAAATTGAGTATAATTATTATAGCAACAAACTTAGAATGTATAAGTTCTAATTCATTTACAAGATTTTAAAGGAGAGATTGATTATGTTCGTAAAAGAAGTAACCGTTCAAAATCAAGTTGGCCTACACGCTAGACCTGCAACTTTTTTCATCCAAAAGGCTAATGAGTTCAAGGCTTCCATATGGATTGAAAAGGAAGAACGTCGTGTAAACGCTAAGAGTTTATTAGGAATCCTATCACTAGGTATCGTTGGTGGAACTACTATTAAGATTATTGCTGATGGCTCAGACGAGCAAGTCGCTGTAGATTCATTAATCGAACTAGTTGAGAGCGGTTTCAGTGACGAAAAACTTTAATATTAAAGTTAATTGACTATCTTAAGAAAAAATATATCACAGCGTTGGTGTAGTGTAAACGCTGTGATTTTTTGTGTTTTATAATATTAGCTATTGCTAATCATATTTTCACAGAAGATAGCATAGCCTTTGGTGGGGTCGTTTATAAATACATGAGTAACCGCACCTATTAGCTTTCCGTTCTGTATGATAGGACTTCCGCTCATGCCTTGAACTATACCGCCAGTCTTTTCTAGTAGTTCGGGGTCAGTGATTTTTATAACCATATTTTTAGATATCTCAGTGCTGTTGTAGTCTACCTTTTCGATTTCTATGGAGTATTCTTTGGGGGTGTCGCCGTCTATGGTAGTTAGGATAGTTGCATTCCCTATGGATATATCTTGTTTAAAGCCCATAGGTATGGCATTCTGTAGGGTGGTAGCTGTATCCATAGTGCCGAATATTCCGCATTCGGTATTTAGGAATATTTCACCAATAGCCTTGCTAGATGTGAAACTTCCTATAAGTTCCCCTGGTGAGCCTGATACTCCACACTTTACACCATTGATAATTACAGGGGCAACCTCCCCAGAGGATATGCTGACTATTTCGCCAGTGTCAACATCGCAAACGGGATGCCCTAAACCCCCAAAGGATGTGCCATCGGCTTTGTAGTATGTGATAGTACCTATACCAGCGGAACTATCACGAACCCACATACCAGCCTCGAAAGTTTGGGTGTCCTCGGAAAATACAGGTGTAACACTAGTTTGTATTATTTGGTCGTCACGCTTTAAGACTACTTCTAAGGTGTCGCCATTGCTTTCGGATATAATCTCTTGCAACTCTTGATTGCTTTCAACTTCTGTGCCGTTGAGCGATACTATAACGTCACCCTTTTGTATACCGCCGTCTTTAGCAGGTGATGAGTGCAAATCGGATTCGTTGTCTACTTCACCTATACCGACTACTAGTACACCGTCCATAGTGAGTTTAATGCCAAAGGGTTCACCACTAGGAATTAATAGTTGTGGTTCTACAGTGTTTACTTCAACGTTCTTTATAGGGATTACTCCAAAGAGTTTTAGTGTAGAGGTTTCGCTAAGTGGTGTGTCGTTACTGCTAGATGATTGCACATCTTGTGACTTTATAGCAGGTGTAGAGGATATGTTTTCTATGGAGTCTATTTTTAAGATAGTTCCTTTGGTTACTTCAAAAGAGTCTGGGAGTTCGATAGTGTAGTATATTATGGTAATGCATATGCTTATTAAGAATAGTATCGTAGCACCTGAAATAATTTTCAAGCATTTTTTCATTGAAAATTCTCCTTTGTTCCATGTTGATAACTTTTAAATAAAAAGGCTATCTATTAAATAATATTTGCATTTTGGGTTATAATTATAAGAGTATATTACTTCCGTAAAAGTTTAACAGTTGATTTTAATTCTATATGATGTTATAATATCATTATTATTAAAATATTTGGAAGTGATAGTTATTAAAAAGTTTAATATTGTAATTAAAGTTTTGCTAGTGTTGTTGGTAGTACTCACGCTAGTATCACCGATATTTTTAAATGGTTTAGGGGCTTATGGAATAATATCCAATGCGAATGAAAACTTAGCCAACAACCCCGACCTTTCAGACTATCTTAAAACTTTAATGAATCAAATGGTGGAGTATGGCTATCTAATGGTAGCGTCGTCTGTGCTTATGGTAGTATCTACAGTGTTGTGCCTATGTAAGCTAAACATCGTGCCTATGGTCACACAGAGCAGTGGTTTTGCTATGTGTATGTTCGTAATGGTAAAAATATCTGCTATAGCTGATAAGTACGGCTTAACGGATTCCGACTTGCAACCGCTATCGGAAAAGTACTACAATAGGCATTGTGTGACGATAGCACCATTTGTATTGCTATTATTGATATGTTTGCTAAGGTTCTTCTCCTATGAAAAGCGTTCACAACGCAAACAGAAAAAGCTTGACAAGTTGGCTCAAGAGAACGCCCCTTGCGAAAAGATTATTGACTAGAATAGGTAGGCTATTCATACAAATATATATTATCACACTATGTGTAAGCTTATTATCGAAATTTGTCATTGATAAAAAATATATGTTCTTTGGGAATATCTGTGTAGGTATTCCCAGTTTTTTATTTTAACTTTTTATGAACGGAGAGTGTTCTTTTATACAAGTTTTTACCTTTTTATACTAATTGTTGTATTATTGTTTAAAAAAATTTTAAAATATTTTTGAAAATGGTATTGATTTCTATAACAATATATGTTAAAATATGGAAGTAATAAACTTTAGGAGGTAATTTTTTTATGGTAAACAAGTTAAAAGTTCTTATTGGTGACGATACTGCCGAATATGGTATTATGTGTGCTAGTAGCCTTAGAAAAAGGGGTCTTTATGTGATTACACGTCAAAAGGATGGTAAGGTGCTTTTTGAGGCTATTAAAAATGAAAAACCCGACGTTGTAGTCGTAGATATGGTTATTCCCCACTATGATGCCGTTGAACTTATGAAAAAGATTTCTGCTAGTAATATGAAAAAACCTATCTTTATAGTAACATCATCCTATGATAACCCATTCTTTGAAAAACAGGCTATGGAAAACGGAGCGTCTTACTATATGATTAAACCTTTTAATGTAGAGGCTTTGGGCGATAGAATACAATCGCTATTTAACCAAAGTACTTACACCGATACCAAAAAAGACATCACTAACAATTTTAACAAGAGCGATAACAATCTTCCACTCAATGACCTTGAAATCATCGTTACGGATATTATCCACCAACTAGGAGTACCAGCACACGTTAAGGGCTACCACTACTTAAGAGAGGCTATAGTATCATCTATTACAGATAAAAGCCTACTAGAAAGCGTTACTAAAAAGTTATATCCATACGTTGCACAGAAGTTTTCTACTACACCATCTAGGGTGGAACGTGCTATCCGACACGCTATTGAAATAGCATGGGACAGAGGCAATCTAGACACCATAAACTCTTTCTTTGGGTACACTGTTAATACTTGCAAGGGCAAACCCACCAACAGCGAATTTATAGCTTTAGTCACTGACAAACTTAGATTGAAATATCGTGCGGTGTTAAAGGCTTAAACTGTAGGGAACGGCGATTCGCCGTTCCGCTGTGCGATAGCATGAAATTATATCTTGACAAATATTTTTTTATATGTTACCATCTTAGTGTAATACTTTTTGGAAAGGATTTGATTGTATTATGAGTTTAAAGGCTATAAATGTTGAGGATTTGCAAAGCTTTAATCCATTTAACGCTATAGGCAAAGAATGGTTTCTATTAACTTCTGGCAACGTTGAAAACTTTAACACCATGACAGCCTCATGGGGCGGTGTAGGTGTTATGTGGGGTAAAAACGTCGTTACTGCTGTGGTTAGAAGTAATCGTCACACTTTTAAGTACATGAACGATGGAGATACTTTTACTATATCTTTCTACCCACAAGAGTGTAAAGATATTCTAAACTATTGTGGTTCACACTCTGGCAAGGATGTTGACAAGGTTGCTGAAACTGGTCTAAAGCCTATTGCTTTAGATGACGGTGTTGCTTTTGAACAAGCTAAACTAGTATTTGTTTGCAAAAAGTTATACGCTCAAGCTTTGGACGTTAAAAACTTTACAGACGATTCTTGTACTAAGTGGTACAGCGATACCAACCCTATACATACAGCTTTCGTTGGTGAGATAGTTTCTGCATACATTCAAGAATAGTTGTGAAATGCCTAACGGGTATTTACTACTTGTAAAAATTATATTAGTTTTGGAAAAGAGCCTTAATATTGTTAAGGTTCTTTTAATTATTTGTTAATATGCTGAAATTGCTAGTAATAAAGTTGACAAAAAGACAATTTTAAGCTATAATTATCTATGTACAGATTATAAATGCTTAAAACAAGATTATTATATTAGAAATGGAGTGTTTAGATTGGAAAAAGCAATCACTAAGGCTGAATTAAAAAAGGAATTAGTTAGAATCTTAGATTCTGATTTTAACGTTTCTCCTGATGAGGCTTCAGACGCACAGTTATATAAGGCTTTATCTACTGTTATAGTATCTATACTAAAGCAAAAAAGACAACGCTTTATTAATGGTGTTCATTCTACAGGTAGAAAGCAAGTATACTATCTATCTATGGAATTTTTAATGGGACGTTCTTTAAAGACTAGTATCTATAACTTAGGTATTGTAGATGAGGTTACTTCTGTATTAAAAGAAGAATTTAATGCTAAAATAGACAACGTATATGAATATGAACCTGACGCTGGTTTAGGTAATGGTGGTTTAGGTCGTCTAGCTGCCTGTTACCTAGATGGTATGGCTACTCAAGCTTATCCTGCTATGGGTTATTCTATCTGCTATGAGTACGGTATATTCAAGCAAAAGATTGAGGATGGTTGGCAAACTGAACTTCCTGACAACTGGCTACCAGGTGGTAACGTTTGGCTAGATAGCAAACCTGAACAGGCTATTGACGTTCACTTTGAGGGCGAACTACACGAATACTGGGATAACCAATATCACCACATTAGCCATGTAAACTATAACACAGTTACTGCTGTACCTAACGATTTATACGTTTCTGGTTACAATTCCGAGGGCGTTTCTGTATTACGTCTATGGACTGCAAAAGCTCCTAGCTTTAATATGGAAATGTTCAATCAAGGTGACTACGAAAAGGCTCTAGGTCAAAACAATATAGCTAATGCTATATCTAAGGTTCTATATCCTAACGATAACCACCTACAAGGTAAGTCTTTAAGATTAAGACAACAGTACTTTATGTGTGCTGCCTCTATCGGTGATATCGTAAATAACCATATGTCTGTATATGGCACACTAGATAACCTACACGAAAAAGTAGCTATCCACATTAACGATACTCACCCAACTTTAGCTATCCCTGAACTTATGAGAATATTACTAGACGATTGCGGTTACTCATGGGAAAAAGCATGGTATATCGTAACTAATACCTTTGCTTACACTAACCACACTGTAATGGCTGAGGCTCTTGAAAAGTGGGATATGAACTTAGTTAAGACTATTATCCCTCGTATATTCTCTATCATTATTGAGATTAATAACCGTTACTGTAAAGAACTTATGGAAAGAAACGGCTATGATTCTTCTAAGACTACTAGAATGTCTATCGTTAAGGATAACCAAATCCATATGGCTACACTTTGCGTAGTAGGTTCACACAGTGTAAATGGTGTATCTAAGCTACACTCACAAATCATTAAGGATTCTGTATTTAATGATGAATATCAAGATACCCCTACTAAGTTTAAGAACGTTACTAACGGTATCGCTTACAGAAGATGGCTATATCAAGCTAACCCTGGTTTGACTAAGCTACTACAAAGCAAAATAGGAGATAGTTTCCTAGATAACGGTGCTAACTTAATTAAGTTCCTACCTTATGCAGATGATTCCGCTGTATTAGACGAAATCCAAAAGATTAAGAAAGAAAACAAGGAACGCTTTGCTAAGTACGTTAAACACCACTCTAACGATATTATACTAAACACAGATAGTATCTTCGACGTTCAAGTTAAGAGATTACATGAGTACAAGCGTCAACACTTAAACGCTTTAAATATCATTGCGGATTACAACTACTTGTTAGAAAATCCTAATGCAGATTTCACTCCTAAGACTTATATCTTTGGTTCTAAGGCTGCCCCTGGTTACT
>CAYXNU010000077.1:0-7708 GCA_964466485.1 uncultured Ruminococcus sp. | reverse complement strand
GTGGTTGCCATACGTCGCCACGCTCTTGAGCCTCTAAGAATTGCTTAGTAATCTCGTCGGATGGGAAGATGGAAGTAGTAGCACCTAGTTCAGCACCCATGTTTGTGATAGTAGCTCTTTCTGGTACGGATAGAGTCTTAACACCCTCGCCACAGTATTCGATAACTTTACCTACACCGCCCTTAACGGTTAATCTTCTTAGCACTTCTAGGATAACATCCTTTGCGGAAGTCCATGCATTTAACTTGCCAGTTAATTCTACTTTAACTACTTGTGGGCAAGTGATATAGTATGCTCCGCCACCCATAGCAACAGCAACGTCTAAACCACCAGCACCGATAGCTATCATACCGATACCACCACCAGTAGGAGTATGGCTATCTGAACCGATTAAAGTTTTTCCAGGGACACCAAATCTTTCAAGGTGTACTTGGTGACAGATACCATTACCAGGACGTGAGAAGTATATACCATGCTTTTTAGCAACACTACCTATAAATCTATGGTCGTCAGCGTTTTCAAAACCGCTTTGTAAAGTGTTATGGTCTATGTAAGCTACAGAACGCTCTGTCTTTACTCTAGGAACACCAATAGCCTCAAATTCGAGGTATGCCATAGTACCAGTAGCGTCTTGTGTTAATGTTTGGTCTATCTTGATACCAATCTCTTGACCCTTTACCATTTCGCCATCTACTAGATGTGCTTTTAAAATCTTTTCGGTAAGAGTTAAACCCATTTAAATCAAATCCTTTCATATTCGCCCCGAAAGTTCGGCACGATTTTCTTATAAGTATATTCTATCCTAAATTTGCGTAATTGTCAAGTTTATAGACTAACAAAATAAGAATATATAGTCATATGGTTGAAAACAATTAAAAAATATGTTATAATTAGTAATATAATCTATTAAAAGAGGTGTCGTAAGTATGATGAATATTAAAGGTGTAGTTTTCGATATGGATGGATTAATCATAGATACCGAAAAACTACTAATAAAGTATTGGTGTCAAGCGTGTGAGGAGTTTGGCTACCACGCTACCCCAGATATGCTATACCCTATGAGAAGTTTATGCTCTAAGTATTCTATACCTAAGTTTAAAGAAGTATTTGGGCAAGACTTCGACGTTATAAAAGTTCGTGCTAGACGTATGGAACTTATGAACGAATATATCTCTAAGTATGGCATAGAAAAGAAAAAAGGTATCGACGAACTTTTGGAGTTCCTAAAAGATAACAACATTAAAACTGCCGTCGCTACCGCTACAGACTTCCCTAGAACTGAAAAGTATTTGAAAAGCTTAGACCTTTTCGATAAGTTTGACAATATAGTATGTGCTACTATGGTTAAAGTAGGCAAACCTGAACCCTATGTTTATCTCCATGCCTGTGAGGAAATAGGGCTTAATCCTTGCGACTGCATAGCCCTAGAAGACAGTCCTAACGGTATACTTTCAGCATATAGGGCTGGTTTAAAACCTATTATGATACCCGATTTAACTCAACCTGATGATGATACAAAACAGTTGCTCTTTGCTTGTGCAGATAGTCTTGACAAAGTAATAGATATAATTTTGAAAGGATAGATGTTTGACTATGAATAACATTATAGAAGATTTAACGTCTAGTATTAAAAGAGTTATCGTTGGTAAAGATGACGTTATAGATAAGGTGGTTATAACTTTACTATGCGGTGGACATATACTAATACAAGACGTTCCGGGGGTTGGAAAGACTAAACTAGTATCGGCACTGTCTGGGGCGGTAAACGGAAAGTTCAACAGAATACAACTTACCCCCGATATTATGCCATCCGATATTGTAGGATTTTCACTGGTAAACCAAAAAACTTTAGAGTTTGAATATAAAGAGGGCGTGGCTATGTGCAACTTCCTCTTAGCAGACGAAATTAACAGAGCCTCTCCTAAAGCACAGTCTAGTTTGCTTGAAGTTATGGAAGAACATCAAATATCTTTGGACGGTGTTACCCATGAACTCCCTGAGCCTTTTATGGTTTTGGCTACTCAAAACCCTATTGAAACTTATGGTACTTACCACTTGCCTGAAGCTCAAATGGATAGATTCTTTATGCGTATAAGCATGGGATACCCTACACCTAGTGAGGAAATATTAGTGCTAGAACGTTCCACTAGCGTGGAAACTAGTACTAATGCTAACGTCGTAAATACTTCCGCTTTGGTTACTCTTAACGATATAGTTCGCATGAAAAATGATGTGCTAAAAGTAAAAGTATCCGACAAGGTAAAACAGTATATTGTGGATATCGCAAACTTTACACGCAAGGACGAAAACCTATCTTTGGGAGTAAGTCCTAGAGGTAGCATTGCTTTATATAAGGGTTGCATGGCTAGAGCATACACTCTCGATAGAGATTATGCTACACCTGATGACATTAAGTATTTAGCAGAAAGCATACTTGCACATAGAATAATACTATCCGCTAAGGGTAAAACTAAGTTTGATGATACTACTAAGTATGTAGAAAGTATGTTGAAAAAAGTATCCGTGCCTATGTAATTTTATAAGGATTTTTTATTATGAAAGAAAAAATATCACAAGTGTTAAACTCTTTTAAAATATTGCTTTCATATGTGTTTTGCTTGTTGGTGGTAGTACTATACACTCTTTTTGTGGACGGACAATCGGGAGTGCTTTTAGTGGCATTTATGGTGTTAGTTCCTGTGATATCCTGTGTGCTAATGTTAATAGCTAAAAAGAGCGTATCTATAGAGTTGGAATGCACTACTAACGATTTTAAGAAAGATTCGCCAGTGGATATAGTAGTTAAGTTTAAAAAGAGTATTCCTGTGCCTACACCTTTTATTAACGTTACGATTGGCTATTCCGAACACCTTTGCAAGTATGATAACTCCACAAGCGGAGAACCACCACAAGTAAAAGTAACTATGGCTTTTGAAAAACTTTTTGAATGCTCCTATAGGCTGAAATCTAAAGTGTTCGGTAGAGGGCAAGTCTATTTAAAAGAGGCTTATATTTACGACTATCTAGGACTATTTAGGACAAAACTTACTAACGTTTCCAACGCCGTGGATGTTTACATAAATCCTAGTGTTAAGGATATTAACTCATCACAGATACTATTTAATAGTATATGCAATAGTGTAATCTCTAACGATGAGGAAGAAGAAAACAACCAAAATACTACTCTCTCAATTAGTTCTAATTTGGGCTACCTACACAGAGAGTATGTTCAAGGCGACAGCCCTAGACGCATAAACTGGAAACTATCTTGCAAAAAAGATAAGTTAATGGTTCGCTTAGATGAGCCATCACCACAATCTAAACCTTGTATTGTGCTAGATATGTCTATAAACAAGGATATTTCTAACCCTTTGAAATATCTACAAAACTTTGAAAACTTAGTTGAAAGTGCGTTGTCTTTAGCTAATATGTGCGTGAAAAACGGCATAGAATGTACGTTCGTAATGTGCAACTGTGGAAACTCTAAAGAGTATGTTTTAACCTCTGTGGATGATGTATTCAATATCGCTCTAATAGTTTCACATTGCTATGAGAACGGAAAACACAAACTCCCCGAAAGTATTTCAAAGTTGAAAACTTCTGACAGTATGTATTTGGTGTTTACTGACTACCTAGAGGGAAATCTAAAAGCCGATATCGACGACTTGAAAAGCAAAGGCTTTTCTATAGAGTCTATACTATCGCCTAGATACTACGGTATGTATACTAACGTTTGGGTTGTAAATAAAGATTTATCTATATCACAGAGTGGATATTAATTACTGGGGGTGATATATTCTATGTTGAAAAAACTATTCGATTTGAAATCTAAGTTAGTACCTTTAGGGTTTGGCATATTTATAGTGACTAGTTTCATGTACATCTATGACGACAATTTAACGCTAGTGTTTTTGCTACTATCTGTATTGATACAGACAGCAACTTTTATATTCTATGATTACATATCCACAAAGAGCCAAATAATGCAATACATATCTATTATAGGTTCTTTTGTGGCTATGCTATTGCTAATGGTTATAATAGGTTCGCTGTACAACACTAGCAATATGATTGACTTTATGGTATGGTTTTTAAGCCCTCAAAGTGTTGTGGAATATTCTTTGCAATATATATTCGTCATACTGGTAGGACTAGACTTCTTTATAGCCTCGACAATATACTACTTTACACAAGTACGCTATCGTATGCTTACAACGTTTTTTCTATTTTTAATGCCTTTTGCTATATTCACCAAAGAACAAGAAGATATGCCCACTGCTTTTATAATACTATTAATAGTGTTATACTTCTCTACTATGATAGTCTGCGGACAGAATAACCTCTACAAACAGAATAGCGTTAAAGTTTTAGAAAACAGTTCTTATATTAAGTCTGTGGGGGCTTTTGTATTAACGTTCCTATTGGTAGCGTCGGCAGTGCCTAAACCACAAATAGATGCCGATAGAGATACCTTTGAAAACTTAATCAATGCGAACAGCTTTACTAACTATCTATTGGCACAGTTAGGAAACTTCACGGATACCTCTAACGGTGGTACGGGATTTAACTACATATCTTCTAATCAAGTTATGTTTACCGCTGAAACTTCCGAAACCGTTGCACTAAAGTCTAGAACCTTTAGCAGTTACAATTTTAACAAGAACGTTTGGCTAAGAACTGACGGCGTTAAGTCTAGTATTGAAAACCTTGACATTGATACTACCCTAAACTGTGGGAACAATCAAACTAGTTTGGTGAACTATGACAGATACGGCAATGAACTATCTAGCGACTACAACAACGACTTCTTAGAATCTTTAAACCCCGCTGAACTATTAAATGCTATAGCTTTTGCTTGTAACAAAGATAACACTTTCGCTGAAAACTACAACTTAAACAAAGTCATAGACGAAGATACTAGTTTTAATACTTCTATTAAAAAAGTTACAGTTACTGACAAGTACAGACGTTTTAGTATAGTTCTTAATCCAACTAATACTTTTAAAATTACTCCTGAAAGTGATTTCTATGCTACTATGGTATCTACTTGCAGTGGTCTATACTATGCTTTGTATGACGTGAATATTGACGACTCTTTTGTAAATATACAGAAGTATTCCATGGATTACTATTCAAGTGATGTTATGTATTCTTCAAATGCTTTTAGTATTCTTAAGCAACTTAACTTCAACTCTTACGGAAAATTCCTTGACGATTTAAAAACCTTGACTAGAGGTTCACAGTTTGAAAGTGTAGTTGATTCCTATCTACAAGATTATAACAACGCTTTGATATATTCACAAGTTTTTACAGGTTTGAACAACGATAAAATATCCGCACTAGCTGAAAGTATTACTAAAGGTTGCAACTCCGATGTGGAAAAGGCTTTGGCTTTACAAAACTATTTTATATCGAACGGCTACACCTATGATGCAGAATATCAACAGCCTAAAGGCTCTACAATAGAAAGTTTTCTATTTGAAACTAAAACGGGTGCTTGTTATGAGTATTCAACATCTATGGTGCTAATGGCTAGGGCTTTGGGACTACCAGCACGTTATGCTGAGGGATTTTTAGTGTACAACGGTTCTAACTCTAATGAAACTATTGACGTTACTGCTAACAGTTCCCACGCTTTCCCAGAGGTGTATATAAGTGGTTACGGTTGGTGCTACTTTGAGCCTACTCAAGTTTTACTAACCTCCGAAGACGACGCTAAAAGCATTAAACTTTCCCAAAACTATGAGATTTTTATAGTGTCCTGTGTGTTGGTTGCTATAGCCGTACTATGCGGAATGTTTATGGCTTTTGTGTACCCTAAACTATATGAAAAACACTTTAGAAGAAAAGTTCTAAGGAAACCTTTGGAAACCGCTCTAATATTGATAGTAGACAGAATTAGGAAACTTGCTAAGCTACCTAACACGCAAACTTTAGAAGAATTGCAAGGCTCTTTGAAAAGTTCCTACAACGTCGATATTTCGAGCATTGTGGCAGTATGCAATAGAGTTTTCTACGGCAATGCTAAACAGACGGAATCCATTCAAGCTTGTTTGGATGTGTATATACTATTATATAGTGCTATATTGCAGACCAACAAAGAGTTGAAAAAATCTCGAAAACGTAAAAAGAAAGTTTAAAAAAAATAGTCCCCTTTTGTAGTTGCATACAAAAGGGGATACTTTTAACATTTTATTAATATTTAATTTAATGGCTATTTATTAGTTTTTCCTGCAATTTCATCTATGGAAATTTTGAATATTGCCGTCCTAGATAGGCTTCTTTCGATGGCTTTATCAAAGTTTGGCATATTGCTAGGGGTGTGTCTTGAGCAGAGCATTCTTAGTGCGTGAATCTTTTCTGCATCGTCAAGCACTTCTGACGCTACACCTTTAACTATTGCTGACTCAAATAGGGTAGTGAATTTGTCTTGTTGTCTTTCGGTTTCTCCAACACACGAAACACATACTTGTGGGTTTTTCTTTAGTATGTCCACCTTAGTGCCATCCATAGCAGAATGGAAGTATATGTAATTATCATCGTTGGCAATGGTTATTGGTATGCAGTATGGATTACCATTTAAATCCACCATAGACAGTGTGGCGTACTCGCATTTTGAAACTATTTCCATTGCAAACTCTTTGGACTTTTCTCTATCTTTTCTTCTCATAATCGATACTCGCTTTCTATAAATTGTACCTAAAGTATAACATATTAAATTTATTACGTCAATATTTTTTTAAATTAACTATTGCATTTCTTTTTGAATTGTGCTATAATATCAAGAGGTCAAAATGAAAAGGAGTAATTTTATGAGAACTATTGGAATAATTGGTGCTATGCCATCGGAACTACATGACATTAGGGAAACTCTTGGCAATGCCGAAATCGTTACTATAGGCAAGTTTGATTTCTATAAAAATATTTTAAATGACAAAGTTATAGTAAACGTTTGTTGCGGTGTCGGCAAGGTGAATTCCGCTATATGCACTCAAATGCTAATAGACAATTTCAGTGTGGATTGTATCATAAATACGGGTGTTGCGGGTGGCATGAACGCCAACGTTAAAGTGTGTGACATGGTAATATCCAACGAAGTTATTTCCCATGACGTAAATTTGACTTTCTTAGAAAAGTATCCTCCTTATTGCAGTGCTTTTAAGTCGGACGAAAATTTAATGCAATCCGCTGTAGAGTCTTGTGAAAAGTTTCAATATAAGCATTTCATAGGCAGAGTGGTATCTGGCGAACAGTTTATATCCGATAAGTCCGTAAAAGAGGACATACTATCCAGACTTGACCCATATGCCGTGGATATGGAAAGTGCATCCATTGGGCATTGTGCTTACATAAACGGTGTACCGAGCATTAGCATTAGGTGCATTTCCGACAACGCTGATGATGACGGTGCTATGTCGTTTGATGAGTTTGAAAAAATAGCAGCTAAACGTGTTGCTAATGTGGTTTTAGATATAATATCCAAATAAATTGGATTATATAAAAAAATATGCATAATATCTTTTATCTATGACAATTTTATATCATTGTTATGGGTGTTTAGGTTTTTGTTGAATTCCCCTGTATCTATAGGCTTTAGGAAATATCCTAAAGCCTGAATTTCGTAACTTTTTTAAGATTTTTTATCTCTATGGAATTTTAGTCCTTTTTAAAGGATATGTATTCTAGATAAGTATCTTTTATAGCCTTT
>CAYXNU010000076.1:2542-7938 GCA_964466485.1 uncultured Ruminococcus sp. | reverse complement strand
GGTATATTGGTTTCTACTGATGGTCTTTACACTTCCTTTAATAGCAGACAGAGTTTTGAGGAGTATAACCTAATAGCTATATCTATGCTCGAAAACGTTGAGGAAGCTGAAAAGTCTATTAAGGCTAATTTGGAAAAACGTACTCGGTATGGTAGCCGTGACGACATTTCTTTATCTGTTGTGTTCGATGAACGTCGTAGAAAATCTCGTCTAAGATTGATTCAAGATTCACTAGAGAGCATAAAAAAGAATGCCGACATGGAAAAGGTTAAACAAATGGCTAGACGTAAAAAGCAAACTGCTAAGAATGTACAAGAATCCGAAGTTGAATAGTATTATTCATAGGGGTTCGTGTTAGATAAAATTTTTTGGGATGGCTAAATATTAACCATCCCAATTTTGTATATATATACCTTCTAATGTTCTATATTATAATTTTATTTTTACTTCTATTTTCACTTTCGGAATGGCGAATCGCCGTTCCCTACAGTATCTATTTAATAGGTATTACCTCGCCGTTGATTTCTATGGCTACTATGTTAGTAAAGTCTACTAGTTGGGTGTAGTTCCAATCGTAGTCAACATATAGACTATCCACGCAACCCGTGTTGTAATCTTCTGTGGTATAGTTCATAGTGTACCATAAATCGTTTCTGTTTACAAATACTTTTTTGCCGTCGTTGTATATGTAGTATATAGTGAACTGGTTAGCAATCTTACTTTCGGAGCTGTAGTATCTTATATATTGACTATCGAACTGTGTAGAATCGAAGTTTATGTTTATTCTAAGAGGGGAGTAGTCTATACTTCTAATAGTAGTGGTAGAGCCGTTCTTTAGAGTAATCTTCTTGTCGATGTTTTCCACATAGGTGCATATTTCGCTGTCTTTAACTGTTATGTCAAAAGATACATCAAAGTTGCTTTCAACATTGAAATCATTGTTGTAGTCCCATTCCCCGAAATCCCCTAAGGATACTCTGTAGGAACGTTCATTAGAAGTTAAATCATCGTTGTAGGTATTAAACTCCATTAATGCATACACGTCATTGCCCTCTACTTTTTCTATATTGATATAGTTGCTATATACCATATTTTTGGAGGACTCCTCGCCATTTTCGTCTAAGCAAATAGTTTTTAGCTTGTCGAGGTTGAAACTGTTGGTATTAGCTGTAGGCACGAAAGAGTTATCTTCTGGGAGGGTTATCTGTGCAACCATGATAACTTTTTCTCTGTCGCATATGTAACCATTAATCTTAAAGTCTGCAACATCTCCTGATACTTTTAGGTTTTCTATTTGAGGGTCGGTATTAAAATACTCATCCAAATCGGACATTTCCATGGTGTCGTTGTAAGTACCCTCGTAACTATAGTGAGTGTACCTGTTGTTGGAAAAAAGTTTAGACTTTATAATATCTAGGGAGTTGTTTTCATAGGCATAAACTCCCACCCCTGATAGTGATACCACTAAGGCACAAGCTACCAATATTGCACTAGGTTTAAACCTTTTTTGTGGTTTAGAGTGCTGTATTTGGTTTGGGATGTCTAAAGCTTTGCACTTCCAGTCGTCGGGGGTTTTAACGTAATCAAGATAGTTTAGAGTTTTCATATAGTTTCACCTAACCTTTCTAGAGTTTCTATCTGTACTTTAAGTCTGTCCCTGCCACGTCTAAGGCGTGTTTTAACTGTAGCTTGTGGACAGCCTAACATTTCGGCTATCTCATTTATCGAGTATTCCTCGTAGTAGTATAGGTATATAACATCCTTGTACTTTTGAGGTAATTTTAAAACCATGTTAAGAAGTTCTCTATCTTGAAAGTGGATACTTTCAGCAACTATTAACTCGTCTAGACTTTCGGTCTTATGTAGTATTAGCTTTCTGTAGAGGCTAGTACATTCGTTAAGAGTCACCTTAATAAGCCACTTTTTAATGCTTTGTTCATCTAATAAGGAGATAGTATCTATATTTTGGTATAGTTTAAGCATTACATTTTGGTAGCAATCTTCAGCGTTGTGATAGTTTTTGCATTTAATCATACATATTCTAGTAACGGTGTCGGAGAACTTTTCTACTATGTTTTCATAAGTCATACTTAATCTGCTCCTTTCAAAAGAGTGTGTTAGAAACGTTTCTATTATATGTAACGTTTTAGGTAGCGAAAAAGTTTCAAAATATAGAAAAAAAATCAATCCTAGGATTGATTTTTCATTACATAAAAAGTATACTCTTACTCATCTTCTTGACCTGCTTTTATGTTGTATATTGGCTTAATTACGTCGTTAATGGTTACAGTATCGGTTATATTTTCCACGATATCGTCTATGGACTTGTAAGCCATAGGGCATTCGTCAAGAGTGCCACTGTTTATAGAGGTGGAGTATATACCGTCCATCTGCTTTTTAAATTCCGAAACGGTAAAAGAACTTTTTGCTTGAGAACGTGACATCAATCTACCAGCCCCGTGTGGTGCGGAATAGTTCCAGTCGGGGTTGCCTTTGCCAGTGCATACCAAACTACCATCACGCATATTAATAGGAATGATAACTTTTTCGCCCTCTTGTGCGGATATTGCACCCTTACGCAAAATCATGTTATCGGTATCGATGTAGTTGTGTATAGTGCTAAACTGTTCCACAACATGGAATTTCATACCTTTAACTATTTCGTAAACCATAGCTTGACGATTAACCAAAGCATACTCTTGAACTATTTTCATATCATGTATATACTTATCGAATAGCGAACCCTCTACATAGGCTAGGTGTTTAGGTATAGAAGTAGTCTTAGTGTTTTTCATAGCGGTTATAGTCTTTTGAATATCTTTCTGTCTGCCTTGAGCCTTAAGGCTGTCTATTACGGCTTGTATATCGGTGTAGGTACACTTGTTAAGTTGATTGTAAGCCTCATTTTGATAGTACTTAGCTACTTGCAAACCCAAATGCCTTGAGCCAGAATGCACTACCAAATATATCCTACCATCCGAGCCTTTGTCAACCTCTATAAAATGGTTTCCGCCCCCTAGAGTACCTATGCTATTTTCTGCCTTTATAGGGTTGATGTATTTATAGCAGTACAAGTTTTCTAGGTGAGTTTTTTCAAAGTACTTGTGTGGTTTAGAACGCATTTCAAAACCCATAGGAATATTTTCACGGATAACCTTATCGAGTTGCATAGGTTCTATGTGTTTTTCTTTTAAGATAGCAGTTTCCATACCGCAACCTATATCCACGCCGACTAAGTTAGGAACTATCTTGTTGGAAGTAATAGTCATAGTAGTACCGATAGTACAACCAGCACCCGCATGAACGTCAGGCATCATTCGGATGGTTTCGTTTTGGGTAAACTCTTGATTGCAAAGTTCTATAATCTGCTTAATGCTATCATTGTCTATAACTTCTGTAAATACTTTAGCAAAGTTATATTTTCCTTGTAGAGTTAGCATAAAAATCCTCCTTTGGTGTTGTTTTTCATAGATTATATCATATCGCATAAAAAATGTCAAGGTTGGAAGTTTGTTAGCCATGGTTAAAAATTTGACAACTATCCAATAATATGGTATATTAAACTTGTATATATTTTAATTGAAAGGTTGATTATATGAGTATTAAAGAAAGAGTTGACATTCCACAAGAGTACAAGTGGTCTATAGAGGATATATATCCAACTGACGACGACTGGGAAAAAGACTTGCTAAAGGCTAAAGAGTTCGCTAAAAAGGTAGCTGAATACAATGGAAAGATTAGTAAATCCCCACAGGATTTATTTGAGTACTTTACTATGGGCGACGAAATAACTATACTATTCGATAGCTTAATAAACTATGCACAACGCAAACTTGACGAAGATACTAGACAGTCTAAATATCAAGATATGGTAGCTAGACTAATGTCAGTGTGTGTGGAATTAAATAGCAACGGTGCTTTTGAAACTCCCGAAATATTAAGTATGTCCGACGAAACCCTAGATAGTTTTTACAAGGAAGTTCCACAGCTTGAACTATACAAACTTTTCATAGATAGAATTAGAGATAAAAAAGAGCATATACTATCCGAAAAAGAAGAAAGATTAATCTCTATGACTGGTAAGATGGCAAGTTCTCCTGATAACATATTCTCTATGTTTAATGATGCTGATTTGAAATTCCCTAACGCTATAGACAAGGACGGAAAAGAACACACTCTAACCCATGGAACGTACAGCACTTTAAGGCAAAGTGCCGATAGAACTTTAAGAAAGTCCGCATTTGAAAACCTATTCCACACCTACAGCGGATTTAAAAATACTATAGCCTCTATACTATCCGCACAAGTAGAACAGCTAACTTTTAACTCCAAAGTGAGAGGCTATGAGTCTAACCTACACGCCTCCCTAGATGGCAACCGTGTGCCTGTAGAAGTTTACGAAAACTTAATAAAGTCCGTTCACGACAATATGCACTATATGTATAAGTACACCAAACTTAGAAAAAAAATCCTAGGTTTAGAAGAACTTCATATGTACGATATGTATGTGCCACTAGTTAAAGACTATGACGCATCTATAGACTTTGAAACCGCTAGGCTAGAAGTAGAAGAATCTTTAAAGGTTATGGGCAATGACTATCTAAACATCTATAAGAGTGCTTTTAAAGAAAAATGGTTAGATATCTATGAAAATGTTGGTAAGTGTAGCGGTGCATATTCAGCAGGTGCAAAGGTACACCCTTATGTACTACTAAACTATAACAACACCCTAGATAGCGAATTTACTCTAGCACACGAAATGGGACACGCTATACACTCTTACTACTCTAATAACTATCAGCCTACCACCTATTCCGACTACGTTATCTTTGTAGCAGAGGTTGCATCCACTTGCAATGAAAGTCTACTAATGCAACACCTACTAAAAACTACCGACGACAAGTTACGCAGAGCATACCTAATTAACTACTTCCTAGAACAGTTTAGGACTACCCTATATCGTCAAACTATGTTTGCAGAGTTTGAGTTGAAAATTAACCAAATAGTAGAAAGCGGACAGTCCTTAACTGCCGATATGCTAACCGAAATATATGCCGACTTAAACAAGTTATACTTTGGCGATGACGTTATCATAGATGACGAAATAGCCATGGAATGGAGCATAGTACCACACTTCTATTATAACTTCTATGTGTACCAATATGCTACTGGTTTTTCTGCTGCTATTGCTCTTTCTAGACGTATACTAAACGATGGCGAAACCGCCGTACAAGACTACATCAACTTTTTAAAGGGTGGCTGTAGCAAAGACCCTGTAGAACTCTTAAAGGGTGCTGGTGTAGATATGCTATCTGGTGATGTGGTATCACAAGCCCTTGAACTATTTGGCGAACTAATAGACGAACTAGATAGTTTACTATCCTAAAATATAGGCA
>CAYXNU010000076.1:0-2442 GCA_964466485.1 uncultured Ruminococcus sp. | reverse complement strand
CTATTTGGCGAACTAATAGACGAACTAGATAGTTTACTATCCTAAAATATAGGCACAAAAATTTTTCGGAACGGTAATTTTGCCGTTCCGTTTTTTTTTAGTATTTTAACGCAAATTCGATGTAATTCCATGCTACCGCATGGCGTTCCGAAATTTTGCAAAGCAAAATTGTATTGTCGAATTGGCGTTAATATTTTAAAACTTTAAGCGTTCGCACATGGTATATACTTCTTTAGCATCCACCGTTAAGAACTTTCCGTTTTCGTAAAGGATGTTACCATTTACCATAGTTAGAAGTACGTTCTGTTTACTGCCACTGTACACCAAATTTTTTTGTATGTTGTAAATAGGGTTCATGTTAGGTTGGTGCATATCTATTACTATTATGTCAGCTTTTTTGCCAACTTCTAGGGTATCCGCATCGTGTAGACACATAGCGTTAGCACTGCCAACAGTGGCCATTTTCAAGACACTTTCAGCACTACAAGCGGCGGCATCTTTGTTCTTGTACTTTTGCAAAGCGGTAACTAAGAACATTTCTCTAAACATATCTAGGGCGTTGTTACTGGAAGCACCGTCAGTACCTAGAGCCAAATTTATACCATAGTTTTGCATATCCACTATAGGTGCGATACCACTTGCTAACTTTAGGTTAGAGGCAGGATTAGTAACTACCCACAAGCCTTTTTCCTTAAAGATTTTAAAGCCAGTATCGCTCATGTATACGCAATGGAAACTACCACCACCATACTCAAATAGTCCTATATCGTTGAAAAGTTGAGTAGGGGTTTTGCCGTATCTTTGGATACATTCGGTTACTTCCTGTTTAGTTTCGCTAGAATGCATATACACTGGGGATTTATAGTCTTGAGATAGTTTAGCAACACCTAGCATTATTTCCAAAGATGTGGTATATTCTGCATGAAAACCCAACCTATAAGATATCAAATCGTTGTAGGAGTTGTACTTTAAGTAGTATTCTTCCAAAGCTTGAACGCTATCTTTAAAGTTGTTTACAGTTCCGCATAGTACAGTTCTAAAGCCTATTTCAGTAGAGGCTTTAGCTACAGCCTCTGGCATGATGTACATATCGAAACAAGAGGATATTCCACTAGTTAGATACTCCATAAAAGCCAACTTGCTAAACCAGTATATCTGTTCATATGTAAGCTTTTCTTCTAGTGGGAATACCTTGTTATATAGCCAGTCTTTAAGGGGTAAATCGTCAGCGTATGAACGTAGGCACGTCATAGGGGAGTGAGTGTGAGCATCTTTAAAGCTAGGCATAACTAAGTTTCCATCTAGGTCTATTTCACGGTCGAAAGAGTTCTCATTCCCTAGAGGTTCACCTATATAGGATATTTTATCATCTTGAGTATGTAGTTCTACATCTTCTAATATTTCGCAACCATCTTTCATAGTTAAAATTTTTCCATTGTAAAATCTAACTTTCATAAAAGAATCTCCTTTCTGTTTATCTATATGCTTTATAGAGCCTTTAGACTAAACGTTAGTAATAACCTCTGTTAAGAGCCTTTTAAACTGAGGTGCAACTCTGTCAGCAATCTCTTGTACTTCCTTGTGGTTTAGTGGTTGGTCTAATATACCACTAGCCATATTAGTAATACATGATATTCCGCAAACCTCCATATTTGCATGACATCCTGCAATAGCCTCGCATACTGTACTCATGCCAACGGCATCCGCACCCAGTAGAGATAGCATCTTAATTTCGGCTGGTGTTTCGTAACTGCAACCCGTAAGCTGAACGTATACACCCTCTTGTAAAGGTATATCTAACTTACTAGCAGAAGCTTTAATTAAACTTTGCAACCTAGTACTATATACATGGCTCATATCTGGGAAACGAGTACCTAAGCTTGAAAAGTTTTCACCTATTAGGCAGTTAGGCACAAAAGTAGATATATGGTCTGTAATTAGCATAAAGTCCCCAGCTGAAAAGTTTCTATTTATGCCCCCTGACGCATTAGTTAAAAAGAGTATTTCCGCCCCCATAAGTTTCATTAAACGGATAGGCAATACCACATCTTGCATAGAGTAACCCTCATAGTAGTGTACTCTGCCTTGCATAGCTATGATAGGTACACCGTTTAAGTATCCTAGGATAAATCTGCCTTTGTGTCCTTGCACTGTAGAAGTTGGAAAGTTTTTGATATCCTTGTAATCTATAACTTTTTGTATATCCAAACTTTCGGCAAAGTCGCCCAAACCTGAACCCAACACCAAAGCGACTTTAGGTTTAAAGTCTGTCATACTGCTAACCTGTTTGTAGCACTCTTGAAGTTTTTCAATATCTCTCATGGTATAACCTCCCTTATAGAATCGTTATCGTTATTTGCTCATTCCCATAGCCATACCTAGTATGTAAGGCACTAGCCATATTAACCAAACTACTATACTAAACTTATGAAAGTTTTCTTG
>CAYXNU010000075.1:6517-7982 GCA_964466485.1 uncultured Ruminococcus sp. | reverse complement strand
AAAAATATATAAAGGGTGTGTTATTTTTGGACTTAAATATAAACCTAGACTTTAGCGATGTAAAGGTATCATATAGCCTAGAGCAGAACCTAAAACTACTTAAAGAACTAAGTTCCAACTCCTCCGACTTGATAATATCCAACGTAAACCTAAACTCCATAGACTGTGCTTTAATCACCACAGAGGGTATGCTTTCCACACAGA
The DNA here is from genome assembly GCA_964466485.1 of uncultured Ruminococcus sp. GTDB lineage: Bacteria > Bacillota > Clostridia > Oscillospirales > Ruminococcaceae > UBA5884. Next base: position 7,778 of record CAYXNU010000075.1, on the reverse strand, counting down.
CTATTACTAACCTAGTGCTAGTACCTTTAAGCAACCTCCACTTTAAGGACGTAACCCCTAAAACCCTACTTGACGAAGTATACAACCACAAGTTGCTATCCACTGACACCAAAAAAGTATACAACCTAGGTGAACTCTTTAAGATGACTAACTCAGGGTTTGCTATACTCTTAGCGGATGGTTACAACGTTGCTATAGCGTTTGGAGTGCAAGGGTATAATACTAGGGGTATCAGTGAACCCTCTAGCGAACAGAACATTATGGGGTCGCATGAGGGCTTTGTAGAGCCTATTCGAGTGAATATGTCTTTAATCCGTAGAAGAATGAAATCCCCTATGCTAACCTTTGAAATGTTTGTGCGTGGCACTAAAAGCTATACAGATATCTGCTTGTGCTACATGGTGGATAGAGTTTCCAAAGAGTTACTTAGTAGAGTAAAGAAGTCTTTAAAGAATATCGACGCTGAAACTATACTACTAAGCGGATATGTACAACCTTTCCTAGAAAGTCCTAAAGCTAGGATATTCGACTCTGTGGGGTACACAGAACGTCCCGACGTGCTATGCTCCAAACTGTTAGAGGGCAGAATAGCCGTACTAATAGATGGCACTCCATTTGTGTTAATAGTCCCCAAACTCTTTAGTGATAGCTTTCAAACCCTTGACGACTACAACGGCAAACCTTTCTATGCTACGTTTATTCGATGGCTTAAGTATCTAGCATTTGTGTTGGCTGTAACGTTGCCGTCTTTCTATGTAGCGATATCTGTGCATAGCCCCGAACTACTAAACAAGGAACTTTTAATACTCTTAGCACAGGCTGAACAGTCCGCACCGTTTTCAATACTGATGGAAAGCTTTGTAGTACTACTAGTATACGAAACTATTAAAGAGGCTGGTTTAAGACTACCTAAAGCTATAGGCGGAGCTGTTAGTATAGTAGCAGGGTTAATCATAGGGGATTGTGCTGTAAGTTCGGGATTTATTAGTAATCCAGTGTTGGTAGTTACGGCGGTTGCTGTAGTGTGTGGGTTTGTCGTCCCAGACCTAGCTAAGCAAGTATCAGTGCTAAGGTTGTGTTATCTGTTAGTAGGTGGCATATTTGGACTATATGGCATTAGTCTAGTAACTATGATAGTACTGTTCAACGTTTGCGACACGGAAGATTATGGGTATCCTATAACGTACCCGTTTACACCTTTTAGTAAAAAGTGTATGCGTGATATAGTCACTAGGGTATCTTTTAGGAAGATGCAATCAGG
>CAYXNU010000075.1:0-6417 GCA_964466485.1 uncultured Ruminococcus sp. | reverse complement strand
AAAAAGACAAACGCTGTAAAATATTATTTATCAAAGGGGTGTGGTGCTATTTTGGAAAAGATTAATAGAAGTCAGTTGTATGCTATACTAATATCCGTTAGGCTGTTTGAATATATATGTTCCTTTGATGTTTACTGTAGAAACCAAATATTAGGTATCATGTTGTCAAGTGCGTTTCAAATAGTAATGATGTTCTTAGTATTCATGTTCAAAAGGAACTTTTCAATAGTAGATAGAATATCGTCAAATAGAGTGATATCGTGGTGCTATGTGGTGTACTTTATACTATACGGTGGGGTGTCCTTGAATAGATTAACCTCTATAGATAACGTACTCCCACAGAGTATCAATGGCATACTGTGTGTAGTGTTGTTTGGGGCTACTTGTATATACTGTGCAAGACTAGGTTTTAAGAGTCTGTTTCGTGGGAGCATAGTGGTAACATTTCTAGTGATAGTTTCGTTTTTGGTGGTGGTATATGGTGTAACATCCAACATAGATATTTCTAACGCTTACCTATACAACGACAAATACAATATCTTCCACTATACCATTTCGGACTTAGCCAAAAACACTGACCTAATATTTCTAGTGTTGTTAATGGATTCCGCCTACACTAGAAAAGAATGTTTTAAGTATATAGCCTATAAACTCCTATCCCTAGAGGTGATATCTTTTATAGGGTTGTGCGTGTTGGGAGGTATTACAGTATTTTCAAACTATTCTTTTATAGATTTAGCGTCATATTCTCAACCCTTTGGTATACAGCGTTCGGATGCCATATACTCACTAATTACCACGCTAATGTGCGTGTTAAACGTATCTTTGGGGGTTATGTTAGCTAGTAAACTCTCCAAAGACACTCTACAAAAGCATAAAGAACCCTTGCTAGTGTTATCCATGGTAGTGGTGTCGTACCTAGTTACCAACCTAGATATCACGCTAATTTCAGCGGTATTAATCTTAGCTTTAGGGTGTATAATACCTAGCATTTTAAACTTAAGCATTGAAACTTAAAAAAAACAACGGAACGGTGAATTGCCGTTCCATACAAAATATTCTATTCTATTAAAGGGGGCTACATCTTGAAACGTTCCATAGGTATAATACTAGCAATACTAGTAGTTTTAGGTTTAGGCAATACATCTCACGAAGTGCGAGATAGAGCCTTTGTAGAGTCCATTACCGTACAAGTAGACGGCAACGTATATGCATCCGTTAAGCTATACGGCGACGATACAACATACATGGGCATAGGCGATAACATATCCACAGCACTACTAAGTGCCGAAAGCAGACAAGCTAAAGCTTTCTTTTTGGGACACACAGAACTTTTAACTTTCAATAAAGATAGCTTTTCCAGTGAGATTCTCCTTAGCATGATTAAAGACTATAACGTATCTCCTAACTGTGCGGTAGTGCTATCTAGTGGGGAGGTTTACAACACAGAAACAGCTTACGAAATTTTAAAGACCTACAACCGCTTAGATGAAATACCCCTAAAGACAGCCTCTCAAGTAGTTAGGGAACTTAATACTATAGGTGTTGTAGATATCCCATTGCTTAATCAAGACTTAACCTACACCACCATGAAAATCTTTAAATAACGCAAACTGCGGAATGCCACCCACGGCGTTCCGCAATTTTGCAAAGCAAAATTTTATTATCGAAATCACGTTATTTTAGAGAATCTTCTTGTAACTTGTCAAATTCAGCCATGCATTCATCCACAGTAGAACCACTTAATAAGTCACGAACTATTAAGCATATGTTTCCCCACTGTTCAACTTTCATACTAGCGTTAGAGCCTAAAACATATACGTTAGAATTAACTAAATCCCCTAAAGGTTGCAAAGCATCGGAATAGGTTACAGATACATTTTTAGAGGGTGAAATAACGTTGTTAGTTTCCGCAAAGAGTTCCAGTTGCTCATCGGATAGAATGCATTCTAATACATCCACAGTATCGTCGAAGTGTTCGGCATCCTTTAGTATGCCGTACCCCGTCATAGAAACTACAGGCATCTGTCCTAAATCGCTAGGAAAACCGATTACTTTCAAGTTAAAGTCTACGTTTCCGTAAGCGGTTTCGGCATTAGCGGCACTCCAGTAAGCCATAACTATAGGGGTTTTTTGGTTTCTAAAGTCGTCGCCCTCGTCGTCAATAGCCTCGTAAGTGTAAGCCTTTTGGGGGTCTATGTAGCCTAAATCTATCATAGTTTGGAGGTATTCAAAACCGCTACGCATATAGTCGCTTAGTTTAGTTTCACCGCTGTTAAGAGCGTCTATTTCGGCGGTAGTGTTGCCACCGTTGTACATATCAGCATAGCCCATAGCTAACACGAAACATTCTAGCCACCAGCGGTTAGCACCTATAGGAGTTTCTATGCCGTTTTCTTTAAACACTCTGCAACACTCAAGGAGTTCTTCGGGGGTGTTAGGGAGTTCTAAGTTGTACTTGTCGAACATATCCTTGTTGACGAACAACCCATACGCTACCACCTCTTGCGGGATAGCTACTAGTTTGCCATCTACAGTGTTAGCGACTTTTACAACATCTCTTAAATTTTCGGCACACTCCAAAGTAGATAGGTCTGCTAAAATATCTTCCTCGCCTAGCTTTTGAATAACGTCTGGGTTTAGTAGATAGAAATCGTCCATACCACTGGTTGCACGTTGTATTACCACATCGTCGTAAGTAGCATCTAGATAGTTTTCAGCGGTGTAAGTACGATATTCCACAACTAGGTTTAGTTTATCTTCTGCATTTATGATAGTCTTTTCTTGAGCCGTTCTAGCTATGTTATTAGCAGTAGGGTCAGACTTAGCCATAGGTGTAAAAAGGTCAACCACTCTGTTGTTAGTTTCATTTTGGTTATTAGCGAGATTTCCATTAGAATTTTCTATAGTATCTCCACAAGCCGTTAAAGATATTGCAAATATTCCTGCCATGATAGTTGCTTTCAATCTTATAAATTTGCCATACATAAAAAGCTTTCCTTTCTTTAGTTACAATTACAAATACTTTCCTACTGTGTTTTTAAGCATACTCATGTTTATAGGTTTTGATATGTGTGCGTTCATACCGACGTTAAGAGCGTCCTTTATATCCTCGGAAAAAGCGTTAGCAGTCATAGCAATGATAGGTATAGTTTTGGCATTAGGCTTATCCAAATGGCGAATAATCTTAGTAGCCTCGTAGCCGTTCATTACGGGCATTTGGATATCCATAAATATTGCATCAAACTCATCCAACTTGCTACTTTCAAAGCGTTTCACAGCCAACTCTCCATTTGATACAATCTCGCAAGTTGCACCCTCAAGTTTAAGTAGTTCCACGATAATTTCGGCATTAATCTCATTATCCTCAGCTATTAAGAAGTTCTTTCCTAGTAGGATATTTTCAACCACATTTGGAGTAGTATCTTCTGGGACTACCACAGAACCGTCAGGGATACGCAACTCTAAATCTATAGTAAAGGTTGTACCCTTGTTTATCTCACTGATAACTTTAATAGTTCCGTCCATAAGTTCCACAAGGTTTTTAGTAATAGCCATACCCAACCCCGTACCTTGAACCTTATTAGTAGTGCTGTTTTCTGCTCTAGTAAAGGGGTCAAAAAGTATCTTTAAAAAGTCTTGTGACATACCATAGCCATCGTCTTTAACTACAATTCTTAGGCTTTGGTACTGTGGTGAATGTTGTTCCATACCTATGATATTAAACCAAATGTTACCTTGCTCTTGAGTATACTTTACAGCATTAGATAGAAGATTAACGCATATTTGATTAATCTTAGTAACGTCCCCTAATAGAACATCATGGGTTATGTTTTCTATAGAGATACTCAAGTTTTGGTTCTTCTTACTGGACTCTTGACGGATAATATTTTCCACAGAAAAAACCATCTGCTTAATAGAAAACTCATTTAATATAAGGACGTTCTTACCGCTTTCAATTTTGGTTATATCTAAAACTTCGTTGATAAGTTCTAACAAGTGTTCACTAGAAAACTTAATCTTCTTTACATATTCCCGAACTTTAGTAGGGTTGTCAGCTTCTTGTTCAAGCAAGGATGTAAATCCTAGAACTGCATTCATAGGGGTTCGTATATCATGTGACATATTCGATAGAAATACAGTCTTAGCATTGTTAGCAATCTGGGCATTTTGCAACGCCTTAGATAGTTCTTTGTTATGTATTTCACGTTCCAACTCACGTTCTTTTTGGACTTGTCGTTGTTGCCTTTGAGTTATAAAGTATATTGCAAAGCATATTACAAAAGCCGTCAACATAACAGCAACCACTATAAAAATATTTTGATTAACAGTGCTACCCTCCCTTTGGATAGCCTTTAAAGGAACGTAACCTACTAAATATAGCGTTCCACCATTTACAGACCACAAGTATATTAAAGACTTTTCATTTAATATTTTATGGTAGAACATATAGTTTTCCCCTAGCTGAATACTTTTAGCAATATCTTCTTGAATGCTATCTTCTAGTATTACGTTAGCACGATAGAAATCCTCTAAGTTTATGTGTCCCGCTACTCTTGCCCCGACACCTTTAGGCTTTAGCACGAAACGTTGTGTTTGAGCATCCATTATGTATAAAGTAGCGTCACCGCTGTAGGGTCTATCTGGGAGAGTTCCGTCAAACTCATCATAGATGTATTCCATATATAGTGTGGCTATCTTTTTGTCATCTTTCACTACAGGACACTTTATAGTATAAGCCCATGCTCCCATATGGTTAAGATAAGCCTTAGATATTTCCACTTCTTCGGTAATATTTTCCGTAGAGAAGTCTAAATCATCCGCACAAAATTCGTCACCATTACAGGATACTCCAACGCTTCTGCCCTCAACAATAACAGATATATTAGTGATGTTTTCTGTAATATCATAGTTCTGTATGGACTTCTCCAAATCCTCCTCGTCGGATAGTTCTGTTGCTAAAAACTCTTGAAACTCTTGTTGACTTTTCAAGAGCATTTCCACAGTACCTTTCATTAAGTCCAAACTTTCACTTAAATTATTTATAGCCGAATTAGACATTTCCCGTGTGGTTTTTTGAGCGATTAAAAACACTGTTATACCAAAAATAGCAAACACCAATACAATAGCAAAAATCAACACCTTACCTATATAATTTTTTGCTTTTCTATTTTGATTATTTGTTTTCATTGTAGGCTATCTCCTCTATAAAGAAAAACTAGTATTTAAAATATTTAATATATATGCATTTATGCATTTATTATGTTATATATATTTTTTTATGTTTAAAAGTATAGTCTTTATTTGTGCATAGTAAATTCAATCGAATTTGTGTTATCTACTAAGTATAGTATAACGCTTTAATATTCTTTTGTCAACATTATAAGGTATTCAAACTCAGTTATATATATATTATATATTCATGTTATTATCAAAAAAGGTATTTTAATATATCTATATGGAATAGCAATTTACCATTTCATTGTAAAAAAGAGGGATACCGAATGGGTATCCCTCAAAGTTTGTTAAAACTATGTTAAATTAAAGGACATCTACACTAATAGTACCCTTTAACTTGCCAAACCTTTTTAATAGAACATCTAGCTTATCCGCAGACAAAAACTCCAAAGATAGCTTAAAAGTGGCAACTTGTATATGCTTACAATTATCTTGAAAAACGTCTGCTTTATGATTATATACCATTATATCCAAATCCGATAATATTTTCATTACTTCATTTACTAGTCCGATTCTGTCTTTTACGGTAAGTCTTATATTAGTATTCTTCATATAAAAGAGCCTCCTTTAAAGTATTCTATTTTAACTTGCGTTCGATATGTAGGGAACGGCGATTCGCCGTTCCGTGGCTAAAAAGAGCCGTTCCAAAAGTTTTAATCTATCGAACTTGCGTTATAGTTATCGTTATATCTTGTAATCTCCAACATTGTCGCCTAGACCGTGTTCAACTAAGATTTGCTCTAAGCGTTCTTGTGTCATAGGCTTAGGAACTACAAACTTAGTATTGTTCTCTATAGCTTGAGCTAAAGCACGGTATTCGTCAGCTTGATTAGACTTGCTATCATACTCGATAACAGTTTTCTTGTTAATCTCTGCTCTTTGAACGATATTATCTCTAGGAACGAAGTATATTAGTTGAGTGCCTAGTTCTTCAGCGAATGCTCTTAGTAGTTCAGCCTCTTTGTCAACGTTTCTGCTGTTACAGATGATACCACCTAGACGTACACCGCCTTGTTTAGCATAACGTGCAATACCCTTTGAGATATTGTTAGCAGCGTATAGAGCCATCATTTCACCACTGGCTACTATGTAGATTTCTTTAGCTTTACCCTCACGGATAGGCATTGCGAAACCACCACAGACTACGTCACCTAATACGTCATAGAATACATAGTCTAA
>CAYXNU010000074.1:0-7997 GCA_964466485.1 uncultured Ruminococcus sp. | reverse complement strand
AGAAAGACCCTTACATGGTTCTTGCAGATTTCGACTCCTACAGACAAGCTCAAAAGCTATCTTCACAACTTTACGAGGATAAGCAAAAGTGGGCTAAGATGTCTTTAATTAACACTGCTAATGCTGGTATATTCTCCGCTGACCGTTCAGTTGACGACTATGCTAGAGATATTTGGCACTTAAACTAGTTGAAATATTTTAGTATATTCTATAGAGAACGCTCTACTTTAAGAGCGTTCTTTTTTTGTAATATATCACGGAACGGCGAATTGTATTTTGTCAAATTCACATTAATATTTGACTATTTCAACGCCCGTGTAGTAGTGCTTTAGAATATCCTTATAGGATAGCCCTTGCAACGCTAATTGGTTAGCACCATATTGACTTAACCCTACACCATGTCCATAGCCTTTGGTAGTAATGCTAAAAGTATCGCCGTTGTATGTAACAGTAAAGTTATTAGAACGCAAACCTAAAGCGTTTCTAAACTCTGTACCACTAATGCAAATACTACCCACTGCCACGGATATTACACTGCCTATCTCGGAGGTGGACTGTATACTCACCCAACTAGTGCAGTCGTTGGAAAAAGTTATGTCAGGGTAGGCGGTGGTAAACTTTGTCTTTAAGTCGTTAGGGGTAAAAGTTTTAGTTTCGGAGTAGTCACTAGCAGTGGTATCGTAGGAACTGTCTACAGAGGTTAGGTATGGGATACTATAGCCCCAAACGTTTTTAGAATCTTCAGTTGTGCCACACGATATGGAATGGAATACTGGTACTATTAACTCTCCATCGTATGTGATAACTTCACCTAAAACCTCATCCACTGCACTAGATACTTTACTGTAGTACTCATCATAGTTAGAGCCGTAATAGTCTTTGAGTTGTTGTTCGGTGTAGTACGCTTGATATTTAGTGCTGTCGTTAGAAAAGTCCGCACCGTTTAAGTCCTGTGAGGGACTACTTTCTTGAATCTGTTTTAACCTAGTAGCATAAGTATAAGATATTACAGCTTGTGCCTTAATAGTTTCTTTTTCAAAGAGTATAGGTATTTCGGCACATACAGCCCCTATAACGTACTCTCTAGCGGATACTTCTAGTAGTTGGTTGGTGGTGGTATCTAGTACTTTAAAGGTTGAATAGTCGCTGTGGGTGGTGTCTGAAATTTCTGTAGTGGTGGTAGTGGTATCAGTTACTGTAGTATCATTTTCGGTAGAGGATTCTCCTAAAATGAAAGTTTTATCTTGTGACATATCATTTTGGGTGTTTTCTGTTGGGAATGCGAATAGTATAGTCATGGGAACTAATATTAATAACAAAGTAAATACACCAACTATGATAAAATAAGTTTTCATAGGCTTTTAGTTTACTCCTTTCACTATGTATTGACATACTTTAAAAAATAGTGTATAATGTTAAAGTAATATATTTTTAAAGAGAGGAGCATAATCCATGATTCCAACGTATCCACATATGGAAAATATTTGCGATAATTTGAAAGAAAATTCTAAAATAGAGCCAAATTTATATGAAAAGTTTCATGTAAAAAGAGGCTTGAGAAGAAGTGATGGTACGGGTGTAGTAGCGGGTATTACTAATATTTGTAACGTACACGGCTACATTATTAACGAGGGCGAAAAAGAACCAGCAGAGGGCGAACTTATATATAGAGGTTACAACGTTAAAGATTTGGTTGCTAGTGTTGAGGCTGAAGACAGATTCGGCTTTGAAGAAGCTGTCTATCTATTGCTATTTGGTGAACTACCTAATATCGGTCAGCTAGAAGAATTCACTCAATATTTGGCAGATAACAGACCTCTCCCAGATGGCTTTTTCGCAGATATGATTATGAAAGCTCCATCCAAAGATATTATGAATAAAATGGCTCGTTCGATACTTGCATTATATTCTTATGATGATAATGCCGAAGATATGTCTATTCAAGCAGAAATGAAAAAGTCTTTAAACTTGATTGCTAAACTACCTGTAATCATGGTAGACGCTTTACAAGTTAAGAGAAGTACTTACGACAACCAAAGCATGATTATGCACCCTATTAGAAACTATGAAAGTACTGCTCAAACTATACTATCTCTACTTAGACCTAATAGAGAGTATACCAAAGAAGAAGCTCAAATTTTGGATATTCTATTAATGCTACACGCTGAACACGGTGGCGGTAATAACTCAACATTTACTTGTAGGGTTTTAACATCTTCTGGTACTGACGCTTATTCTACATACTCGTCAGCAGTAAGTTCTTTAAAGGGTGCAAGACACGGCGGTGCTAATATGAAAGTCGTTAAGATGGTTGAAGACTTTAGAAACAACGTCAAGGATTGGAACGACGAAGGACAAGTCGCTGACCATATTACTAAGATTATCAAAAAAGAAGCCTATGACCGTTCGGGTTTGGTGTACGGTATGGGACACGCTGTTTATACACTATCCGACCCTAGAGCAGTTATCCTTAAAAAGAAAGCTTTTGAGTTGGCTAAGGATACCCCTTTTGAACGTGAGTTTAATCTAATAGACAACATAGAAAAGTTGACTCCTGTAGTATTTAAGGATATCAAGGGCAGTGACAAGGTTATGTGTGCCAACGTGGACTTATATAGCGGTTTCGTATATAGAATGCTCGGTATCCCAGAGGATATATATACCCCACTATTTGCAACGGCTCGTATTGCTGGATGGTCTGCACACCGTATGGAAGAAATGCTTACTGGCAACAGAATTATTAGACCTGCTTACAAGGCTATCGCTAAGAGCAAGTCTTATACGCCTATTAACCAAAGGTAAGAATATAAGATAAGATATAAGATAGATTTTATGGAACGGTGGTTTGCCGTTCCATTTTTATATATGCAATATGCACAATAAACATTCTAAAAATACAAGCGTATTTATAAGATATGTAGAACTTAAATTTTTTTAAAAATTTTTTGCAACCTTTTTGCTACTTGCAGAGTTATATATATGTGCGTGAAATATAAAGCTACTCTTTTTTGGTAGTTCGGGGCATTGGGAAATGATTTTTGAAAATAGATAGGTAAAATAAAAATAGATAAAGATAAAAGGTATTAAGGCGTTAAAAAAATATGTTCGGACGTTTATAGGGTAGGTGGTCTTGCCCCCGCCACTTATACTTATAGACACGGTATGTAGAGAGCATTCAAAAAAGTGTTCTCTACATATTTTTTTTTAATATCTTGATAAGCAAACCATAATGTGTTATAATTTAAAAGGTAGACTATCTAGCTAAAGGGGTGATATTGTACGAAACGTTTTAGTTTACTTGCTTTAATAATTAGTGTAGTTGTGTTGTTTAATGGTTGCAACATTTGGAATGGTGGTGTTGAAACTCTATTGAGTCCGCCAAAGCTATCCACACAACAGCAAGAAATATATCAAGCTTTAACGAGTTCTTTAGATAATAAGATTAATATAAAGTATCCAAAATCGGGGGACTATCTGTCGGCTTTTATTGTGGCTAACTTCGATGACGAACCCACAGAGGAGGCTATAGTATTTTATGAAAAGACTGGCATTACTGCTGACGAAACTTCTCTAAGGATTAACATATTAGACCAAGATAACGGCTCATGGAAATCCGTTTTTGATAGGAGTGCAGACGGCTCAGAAATAGAAACGGTAAACATAGCTAAGTTAGGGGAAAGCAATAAGATTAGTATCATTGTGGGGTATAGTATGTTGCAAGGCGAAAAACAGGTTTGCATATACACATATTCAAGGGATAATTCCGAAAGTGCTTTAACTGAAAACTTTTCCGATACCTATTCTCTTATGAGCGTTGAAGATTTAGACAACGATTCCTATAACGAACTAGTTTTAATTACTGGCAATATGACATCATCATATGCCGAGGCTAAAGTACTAAAGCTAGACGCTAATGAGAAGTATAATCTAACTCGTGTGTCTATGGACTCCAACACTACAGACTATGTGCAATGCTTGTATAGCAACGATAGCAATGGCATATCAAAAGATATATTTATAGATAGCATAGTAAGTACTGGAACTATCCAAACGGAAATACTCTACCTAGACGATACAGGGTATATTATAAACAATGCTAATACTTATGAAAGTGTGTTATCTGTTAGCACGATTAGACCGTCGGGGTATACCTCATATGATATAGATAATGATGGCACTGTAGAGATTCCTATAGTATCGGTTTTTAAGGGCTATGAAAGTTTACCCGATACCGAACAGCTACAAATGACTACATGGCTGTGCTATCAAAACAAGGCTTTAATTACCAAATACTACGGCTACTACAGCATAAATGATGGCTACTTCTTTGCCCTACCCGAACGTTGGAAAGATAAAGTTACTATAAAGCTTGACAATAATCGCAAGGATGTAGTATTCTATGAGTATAACGAAAACTTAGAAAATAGTACTCAAGAACTTTTACGTTTAACGGTTAGCAACAAGGAAGAATATTCCGAGGTGCAAAGCAATGGATATCAGCTTATGCGTACTAACGGTAGTAACTACTACTTAGCTAAAGTAGCTGAAAATATAGATTCCGATTTGGAAATATCATTAGCAGAAGTATTATTTAATTTAAAGTGTCGTTCTTAAATATGGAACGCTAATAGAAAAAATATAAATATAAAGTTTAAAAGGAGTGTTTTTTATATGAAAAGGATTCTCGTTTGTGAAGATGAGGACGTTATTAGAGATTTTGTAGTTATAAATTTAAAACGTGCTGGGTATGACGTTGTAGACGTTAGTTGCGGTGAGGATGCTTTAAAAGTCTTTGAGGCAGAACACGGCAATTTCGATATCGCTTTACTAGATATAATGATGCCTGGTATAGACGGCTTTACAGTTTGCAAACGCCTTAGAGAAAAAAGTTCTACGTTGGGAATAATTATGTTGTCGGCTAAAACTCAAGAAATGGATAAAGTTAGCGGTTTAATGATTGGTGCTGACGATTACATTACTAAACCTTTTTCGCCATCCGAATTGACAGCCCGTGTGGATGCTATATATAGACGTGTATGTATGTCATTCATTAAGGATGAGGTTTCACCTATTATAGAGTCTGGACCTTTTAAACTAAACCTTAAAAGCCGTACCGTCACTAAGAATGATAAGCTTATAGATTTAACTCAAGTGGAGTATCAAATACTAGAATATTTCATGAGTAACAAGAATACCGCCCTAGACAGAACTAGCATACTAAACCACATTTGGGGCGAAATATACTTCGGCGACGACAAGATTGTCGATGTAAATATTAGACGTATTAGAATAAAAATAGAAGATGAGCCATCTAATCCACAGTACATTATCACTATATGGGGATATGGCTACAAATGGAATGACAAAAACTAGAATAGTCTATCTTGAGTTTGGGAGGGATTTTTACGGCTAATCGAAGTATTACTGGGCGTTGGGCTAGAAACAATCTAGGCTTAGTGATAATAGTATTCTTTGTCTTAGATATAATATTTATTATGACTGTTCAAACCTACTACTACAATTCGGCACAGCAATATATTACTAATAAGCTATATGCTGTAAATAGTATTCTAACTAGGTATTCTTCTGACAGTAGCAGAAACCTATCTTTGGAGGTACGCAACACTGTAGAAAATTTTTCCGAAAAAGATAAGATGGAACTTATGGTTATAAATAAGAAAGGCGATATCGCTATAACTTCTTCTGGGTTTTGCCCCAACACTAGCCAGTATATGCCCGACTACGAAACCGCTAAGGATGAGGGTACAGGATACGTTATATTAACTCAAAATGACGGCGAAAAGGTTATGGCTATAACCTACTCTATAGCCTCTCTAGGGAGCGAATATGACGCTGTTAGAGCAGTAGTATCCCTAACAGAAGTAGACTCGCAAATTAAGGCTTTAGCTGTTATAGTTACTGCTGTATGCTTGATGATTATAATAATGGTAATGCTTTCGGGAATATACTTTGTAAAGTCCATAGTTAAACCTATACAGGATATCAGTGTGGCAACGGTTAAGTTTGCTAAAGGTGACTTCTCAAACAGAATAGAAAACGACTCTCAAGACGAAATAGGCGACCTTTGCATTGCTATAAACCATATGGCGGATGAGTTAGCCAAAGCCGACGAAATGAAGAACGAGTTTATATCTAGTGTTTCACATGAACTTAGAACTCCACTTACAGCTATTAAAGGTTGGGCTGAAACTCTATCCATGGACCACGATGAGGAAACTATGAACAAGGGTATCCGTGTAATAGTAAACGAAACTGAAAGGCTCTCACAAATGGTTGAAGAACTATTAGACTTCTCTCGTATGCAAAACGGTAAGTTTACTATGGAAAAGGCTAGAATGGATATCTTAGCAGAATTAGAAGACGCTATACTTATCTATGGCGAAAAGGCTAAAAGAGATAACATCACTTTAAACTACAATGCCCCCGAAATGTTACCACTTATTAACGGCGACAAAAACCGCCTTAGACAAGTGTTTATTAATATCATAGATAACGCTATTAAGTACTCAAACCCACAATGCACTGTAAATGTAGAAGCTTCCGCTATAGAAGATTACATACAGATAGTAGTTGAAGATAACGGCTGTGGCATTAAGGCTAGTGACTTGCCTAGAATTAAGACTAAGTTCTTTAAGGCTAACCACACTAGGAGAGGTTCGGGTATAGGTTTAGCGGTCGCTGATGAGATAATAACTATGCATGGTGGTACTCTTGAGGTGCAAAGTCAAGAGAATGTAGGTACTACTGTTATTATCACTCTACCAGTAGAACAAAGCTAATTAATGTAAGTTCGCTTTTGTAGGGAACGGCGATTCGCTGTTCCGTGGATAAAATGAAAATTGTGGGACTTGCGTTAATTAGTGTTAATAAAAAAATAGAAGAAAGGATTTTAATATGGCAAATAACTCTAAAGAACAGCATAGGTCTAAAATAGGTGGTCAAGCCTTAATAGAAGGTGTCATGATGAATGGTATACACCAGTCTGCTATGGCTTGTAGGCTACCTGACGGCTCTATAGACGTTGAAGTTTGGGACGTAAACAACGGCAAAGATGCCCCTTGGTATAGGAAAGTGCCTCTAGTTAGAGGTATTTTCAATTTCGTACACTCTATGGTGGTGGGCTACAAGTGTTTAATGAAGTCCGCTGAAAAGCAGATGGTCGACGAAGAAGAACCCGAAGAAAACCCCTCTAAGTTGGATGTTTGGCTTAACGAACACCTCGACGAAAACGCTATGAATATTATATCTGTTGTGGCAATGGTATTTAGTTTCGTTATAGCCTTTGGATTGTTTAAGTTTGTACCCTCGCTAGTTACTAAGCCCTTAGCAGAGCATACCTTTATTAGAACGCTCCTAGAGGGTATATTAAAGATGGCTGTGTTTATACTCTACCTTTGGGCTACCTCGAAAATGAAAGATATGAAACGTACTTATGAATACCACGGAGCAGAACACAAAACTATCGCTTGTTATGAGGGCGGTGAAGAACTCACTGTGGAAAACGTTAAAAAGTATACTAGATTCCACCCACGTTGTGGTACTAGCTTTTTAATAATCTCTCTTATGATTAGTATACTGGTATTCTGTTTTATACCAGCGGGGTTGACTACCCTACATAGAATATTATGCCAAATAGTGTTACTACCTTTAGTAATAGGCATATCCTATGAGATTATTAAACTTGCGGGACGTTCCGACAATATGTTAGTAAAAATAGTATCTTTTCCAGGTTTGCAAGTGCAAAGAATTACTACTCGTGAACCAGATGCAAGTCAAATAGAAGTAGCTATTTCAGCTATAAAGCCTTGCATTCCAGAAGATAAATCTGAAGATATTTGGTAATTGCCTATGACGATAAAAAATTTATTAGAACAGATTAGAAACACTCTAAAGAATGGCGGTATAGAAAACTTTGAGTTTGAATCCGTGTTTATTATTGAAGATGTATTTAAACAGAATATCTATGATATGATATC
>CAYXNU010000073.1:4249-8006 GCA_964466485.1 uncultured Ruminococcus sp. | reverse complement strand
TACCTAGATAGGGGCAAAACTACATTTATAATAGAACACTTACGCATTAAGGATTGCTTTCTTTAACATAATCAAATCGATGATATTCACTTTAGAGTCCTCGTTTAAGTCTGCGGAAGTTTTCTGTTCACTAGAAAAGCTAACGGCGTTCATTATGTATTTTTTTAGCAATAGCAAATCCACACTAGATACAGAACCGTTGCCGTCAACATCGCCGTTGGAATATGTTGGGCTAGAGTTGTAATGAATGTTAAATCTTTCCTTGTAGGATTCACTAATACTTAAATCTTCTTCATTGCCTAGGTAGTATATGTCAGTAACTGTACAAGCATAGTCAAAGGCATTGTTATCCACGGAAGTTACAGTTTCGGGTAGGACTAAAACACATTCTTTTTTAGCATTAGGATAGCATATCATTGTAGTTTTGTCCTTGTTATATAGAACGCCATTCTCGCTAGATAGGTATTGGTTATCCTCAGTGACGTTTATATCTTTCAAAGAGTTCCAGTTGGAGAGTAGTTCCTCTTGAATATCCTGCACACTAGAAGGTACATTTATAGTAACTATGTTGCTATTTGTAGCGTTTTCTAAGTTGCAAGTTAGGGTAGTTACATAGTTTGGAATATCCAAAGTATGCACACTTTTAGGGATAAATATAATACTTCCATCTTGCTTGTTGTAAAGCACATCCTTGTATATTTCAAAGTATTGATTATTCTCATCCACTGTTATGTTAGCTAAGTTAGTACATCCTGAAAAAGCGGAGGTTGATATACTTTGAACATTTTCGGGAATGTATATAGAATCGAAAGTATTTATTCCGAAGTTCTCATCGATAAAGGAGTTATTGCTAAATGCGTTATCTCCTATATCTGTAAGGGAGTTTGGAAACTCTATAGAGTTTAAGCTACATCCATAAAAGCAATACATACCAATGCTTTCTAATTTTTGAGATAGAGTTATCTCGCTTAGATTTTTACAAGCATAAAAAGCTAAGTCACCTATAGAGGTAACAGAGTCTGCTAGAGTAACTTTTTTCAAGTTAGGACACCAATAAAAAGCACCGCTAGATATACTTGTAACACCATCTTCAACCACAAGTTCTGTAATTAGATTTTTTAAATCATATAAAGTATTGTCATCTTCTAGAAGTTCTTCCATATCACCAGTACCACTGATAGTAATAACGCCATCGCTATCTAAGTTCCACGTTAGATTATCCCCTATAGTGCCACTACCAGTAATATCTTGTAAGGTATTAGTATCAAGGTTGTAGAAGTTAATGTAGTTGTCTTTAGCGTACTTTTCAGCCTCGGAATTTGAATAGCCGTTAATAGTTATCACCTTGTTGTATATGTAAATAGCTTCTTCTTCTATGTTTGTAACAGAACTAGGAATGTTTATAACTTCAAGGTTAGCGACTGCGTCAGCATATTCTTCCATATTAGCTAAATAGAAAGCATTGCTCCTAATGGTTTGGCAAGTTTCCAATACAGAGTATTCCTTGTCGGACTTGCTTAAAGGGTATAGCAATAGTTCAGTGCAGTCCTTGTTGTATAGTACACCATCTTTAGAAACTAGATACTTATTATCTTTTGAAACGTTTATACTTTGTACCGCACTAGAAATACATACATAACCGCCAACATCAGTTACGGGAACACCTTGTATAGTTGCAGGGATTTCTATATCGTTGTCTGTGCAGTTGTACATATCGGATATTATAGCATGGTCTTTGTAGATATAATATTCCACACCGTTATCTTCTTCAACTGTTTTGTAGCTTGAAACGTATATTCCAGTATCCGACGTAAACTCGGAAGTACCAGTGCAGTTGTTTAGTCCAGTAAAAGATGCACTATCGATGTATACGTTATAGTCTGTACCAGCATCGAAGTAGTAATCGGCTGTATCGTCAGATTCTGATGTATCCTCGGATTCTTCAGGGGTTTTAAAGTATAGTTCCATAACGTCATCGTTGTTGTTAAAACCTTTTGCATTAGAAACGCTAACGGTAATGGTATTATCCTTGTTTACGGTTACGTTTCCAGTACCCTGTAAAAACTTGCAATCTTGATAAGATAACTCACTATCATAGCTAAAAGTGAACTTACCACCCACAAGGTTTTGGCACTCGTAAAAAGATACTACAACTGTAGCAGTATCGCCGTATAGGTACGCTTCCTCGGCGGAATTCATATCCACATATACGTTGTAATTGTTTTGTGTTGCGAAGATAGTGTTATCATCCAATATGCCAACATTTTGGTTTAGAGCAACTCCCATAGGACTTACCAACATTGCAAAGGATAACACACCCACAATTGATTTTTTTAAATTCATATATTTAAACTCCTATCTTAAAAAATAAAGTCTTTGTAAGCTATATCGATATAATTTTGGTTATTACTAACAATGTCATAATATGTTATGTTAATTCAAATGCAATAGTATTATATCATATATTCTAAAAAAAGTCAATCAAAGATTAGTTTTTTTTGGAGTAATTAAGCTATCACACTTCCAAACTAATACATAAAAAGAGAGCGAATAGAATCCGTTCCCTTTTCAATGCGTTTTATCAAATTTTATCAAGTTAGCATTAGTTATTATAAACACCATTAACTATGTAAGTATAGTTATTGTTGTTGTAGTCGGTAGTGGTTTTGTAGTAATAGCAACCGTTGTAGTCAGCATCGGGAACTATATAGCCACACCACTGATATTTTGAATTAATAGCAGAAAGTTGAGAATTAGTTTTGCCACCTCTGCCACTGTTGCAACCGTCGTAGTTTAGCCATGTGCCGTTTACCAACACTTGATTCCAATAGTGTACACCACTACCTTGAGTACCGTATACTATTCTTGAGGTATACCCAGCCTCTCTAAATAGGTAGTCTTGTAAAGCTGCTAAGTAGTAGCAACTAGCGGAACTTCTGTCTATAGTGTATAGAGCGAAACAAGCCCAACCAGTAGCATTTACACTGGATGAAGATGGGGTATAGGAAACTATTTGAGGAGTTACGGTATCGTTAGTAGCACTAAAAGATAGCGTTATATTATCAGTTATGTGCTTGTACTTGTGATAGACTCTCATGTAGTTGTTGTATATACTATCGGGGGTACTTCCGTAAGATGACAATACACTTTGTGCTTTAGACTTTAAACTACTAACGGCAATACCATTGCTATCCACAACCCATTGCCCTATAACGCAATTAGTTAGTAGTTTACCCTCGGAACTAAAGTAATAGTTGTATCCATCTAAATATGTTAAACCAGTAACGTACTTATGGGTGTTTGAATCGAAATAGTATTTAGTGTCACCCGATTTAGCCCAACCGCTAATCATCTTACCGTTTACATAGCCCACAGTGTTGAGAATACCAGTGTAAGTATATCCATCTTGATATAGAACATCCTCGTTTGAATCGTTGGTATATACGCCACTATATGGTGTATCATCGAAGTATAGTACATCGTTTTCAAAGTGGTAACCTGTAGGAGTTTCAGGTAGGGGAGCTTCTGTAGGATTTTCAATTCCGAAAGCTACCTTTTTAAGTAATAGCACATCAGCGGAATCCAGTACACCATCTTGATTTAAATCAGCGTTGTCAAGTGTGCCGTTGGTTACAAGGGCATTTTTTAAGCTTATCAAATCTAGAACGTTAATAGAGCCGTCGCTGTTGCAATCCCCTAGATATATAGTAGTATTTACACTGGTTACATTGTCATCCCCCGCAGGAGTTTCAGTTGT
>CAYXNU010000073.1:0-4149 GCA_964466485.1 uncultured Ruminococcus sp. | reverse complement strand
GTCGTTGTTATCGTCGGTATTATTATCATCATCACCATTTTGATTTTCAGCTAAGCCTTCTTTAATAGCCTCTGCGAGAATATCATCATCCACAGTTGTCCAGTCTATTTCGGACGCTGAAACTGAAAAACAAGCAGTAGAGGACATTAAAGCTAATGCCAAACTAAAAGAAACTAATTTAGATATTTTAGATTTCAATTGTATCACCTCATAAATAAAATTTTTAAAACTATTCGTCAATATCTACTTTAAAGCCCAAACTATCTACCACACCGTTGGAAATGTAGAAATACATATAGGTGTTAGAGCCAGAATAGAACCTATATTCGTTATTAACAATTTGATAACCATTGCCATAAGCGTTTTCAACATCCTGTAAAGATGAGCCTATTCTAATGCCCTTGTTGGTGCTTACCACATCGTTAGTGAGTTCCACCTCTTGACAATAGTAAGTAGCACCATCATAGGAGTAAGTATATATTGTAAAATCGTTATAGATATAAGTTTTGTCGTCGCCATCGTAGTAGCAACTAGGAGCGGAGTCCAAAGTATAGTTATCACCTAAGTTAGCGACTATATCATCCATGCCCATATTCACAGTAAAGGAGTAGCCATTAACAGAGATGTACATATCGCTATCGCTAAAAGTTGGAGTTTCAACAACTGGTTCGTTGACTTGTTCAACTTGTTGTTCAGCCTGTTGTTGTTCAACTTGATTGTTATTCTGCTGATTGTTTTCAGCTTGTGCCTGATTACTGTTGTTGTTGCTATTGTTATTACTGTTGTTTTGTTTTTGTTCTTGTTTTTGAGTAGCTTTAGTAGTAGCCTTAGCAGTGGTAACAGTAGTAGCACTGGTAGTCGACTTAGACTTATCAGTAGTAACGGAAGTACTTTCGGAATCGGAATCATCCTCGGAAGTAGTAGCGGTATCGTCAGTAGCAGTACTTTCGGAATCGTCGCTAGTATCTTCAGTAGCGGTAGCGTCTTCAGTTTCTGTTTCGGAGTCGTCTTCAACTGTAGTAATGGTAGAATCTTCTTGAGTACTTTCAGCTATGGAAGTATCTTCAGTTTCTTGAGAGTAACTTGCATAGTCATCTTCTTGTGAGTCATTAGAGCCACAGCCTACCAAAAAGACTGCCATTATAGATATAACACATTTTATAAAACGTCTATTTTTCATAATCAAATATTTCCTTTCAAACACATTATGAAAACAATTATAACACTATATGTAAAAGAAATCAACATTATTACATAATTTTTTACAACACCTATAAAAAATTGCTAATTAGAGGGCTAATTTTTGGGAAGTTTTATCCCATATTCTTATAATTTTATAAAAAACTGGGAGTTAGCAAAGCCTCCTCCCATGGGTAATTTTTCAAGTTTTATACTATTCGGTATCAGTGGATGGATAGAGTATAGTGTTAAGAACTTCCACACCGTTTTGTACTATGGTAACATTTGCAGAGTCTACACTTACAGTATTTGGAACTAGCAAAGAGAATCCAACTTCATTGCTACCCAAAGAGTAATCCTCCAGTAAATCTTTTTCAAACACTGGAAAAGCCTCGAAAGTAGAATCTCCCATAGTTACGAATATGCTTACATCATCCCAGTTAGATAGTTCACAGGTAACTTTTCCAAAGACTTTAGTAGCCTCTAGGGGCGTGTAAGGGTTAGTCTTTAGTATGTTGTTGTCGTTGTAAGTAGGCTCTGTAGTGCTTACATATTCACGTTGTGGGGCGAACATAACGGGTGCGGAATTTAAAAGGGTATCGATATTTCTTTCTACTAATTCTTCCACTACTAAGTCGGCACTAGTTTTAGATAGGTCATAAGGGAAAGTTCTAGAAAATTCAGCGGTGTTAAAAGCCTCTGCCATAAAAGGTAACAACGCTCTACCGAAAGAATCCCTAAACATTAAAAGGCTACCCGAACCATTTTCGTTAGCGGTAGAAATGTTTATATCATCTAGGTTGTCAGTTCTAAGCCTAGAGGTGTATGTATAGTTGAAATCTATATCGTAGTCTATTTGGTAGTCTGTGTTAGTAGTGTTAGGAAATAGCATATTGTCTAAATCTCCAACCCAACTTTTACTAGATTGAAAGCTAACGTTGTAGTAGTCGTCATGAGGTACATTAGCGAAGTCTAGTAGTGTGTTGTAAGCCACTAAAGCCCCGTGGTTGTTCCAGTGAGTATCTTTTTTGTGATATAGTATTCCATCCGTACTGGAGAGTGCCTCCTTGATGTTGCAGTAGTTCACACTAGAGTTAGCCAAAGCTTTTTCCAGTTTAGATAGGTTATTTTCAGTAGTTTCCTTGACGTATCTGCTAGGCATATTTTCGGGGTAGATAGTGTTCTTATTAGGGGTAATAGTAAACACATACTGTCCGCCATAGGATTCCACATACTCTTGTTGTAGTGCTAGAACCTTTACAATGCAGTCTATCTCCTTGTCGGATAGAACATTTCTGCCTAGGTAGTCATCCAAAGTTTGGGAATAGTATAGCCAACCGTTGCTACCAACAATAACATCATCTTCCGCAGACTGGTTAAAGATATCGTAGTATATGTGGTTGTTTATACTAATCAAACTATTTCTTAAGCCCATGTGTTCCGAAAGATAGGTTTCCACATCCGTGCTAAAGTTTAGGTTTATAGAGCCGTCATCTGATAGTAATGTAGGTTTGTCGCTAAGAGTTCTGTTTTCGGAAGTACTACTATCACTGCTAAAGAACATTCCCACAAATGGAGTAACACACACTGCAAAGAACCCTGCTATGTATACAACTTTAAAAATCTTTTTAGTCTTGTCGTTCATGTTAAGTAGCTCCTTTTAAAATTGGAAATATATAAACGGATTGTATCCCGTCTTAGATAGCGTTACTATACATAGGCATACTAAAGCTAAAGATAGCCCGTACTCTACTACAGAGAACACTTCCTTGCTAGAGTTCTTGTTAAGTCTATTAGCAATGCATCTTTCTATAGGCATAGAGAAAACTATAGCTAGTATTAACATTACTATAAAGCTAGGTGTTATGAGTTCTAGTGTAGGGCTGAGAGATTGTAAAGTAAAACCGTATCCTACCAACATATTTTTAATAAACATCCACCCTTGAGATACGCTATCCGCTCTAAACATTACAAAAGTTATAGCTACACATAGTAGTGTGTATATGTGCTTTAAAGGTTTAAACTTGCACTTTTCTATAGGTATTATGTTGTAGTATTCTAGTAATAGTAGTAAGCCGTGCATTAAGCCCCAAACTATAAAGGTAAAGTTTGCACCATGCCATAGACCCGTACAGAAGAACACAAATACTTTATTTAGTACAGTTCTAGTAGAACCTTTTCTGTTACCGCCTAGAGGGATATACAAGTACTCTTTAAACCAAGTAGATAGAGATATATGCCACTTCCTCCAGAAGTCTTGTACACTTGTGGCGGTATATGGATAGTTAAAGTTTTCTTTAAACTCAAACCCAAAAACCCTACCAATACCGATAGCCATATCGCTGTAACCGCTAAAGTCGAAGTATATCTGTAGAGTGTAGGTAATAGCACCTATCCACGCAGAAACCACATTTATGTGTGAAGTATCCAGTGCAAATATAGTATCTGCTACCAACCCCATAGAGTTAGATATTAACAACTTCTTAGTCAATCCGAATATAAACCTCCTAATACCCAAAGCGGTATCGTTAGTAGTTATCTTCCTTTGATTAATCTGCTTTTCAATATCGGAATACTTTACTATAGGTCCAGCTATCAACTGTGGGAAGAAAGATATGTATAGCATTAAGTTCAAGAGATTCTTCTGTGCTAACTTAGTATCCCTGTATACATCCACTATGTACGACATAGCTTGAAACGTAAAGAAAGATATTCCTATAGGTAATGCTATAGTGTTGTAGTTTGAAAACTCTACATTGAATATGCTACCTATAGTAGCCACTATAAAGTTTAGATACTTAAATACACATAGCATTAACAAGTTCACTACCACACCTATAGATAGTATTGCTTTGCTCCTATGCTTAGCCAATAGCAACCCTATAATATAGTTAAACACTATAGAGAATACCATTAAAAAGATAGCTTTCGGCTCACCGAACGCATAAAAAGCTAAACTCAGTATAGTTA
>CAYXNU010000072.1:0-8030 GCA_964466485.1 uncultured Ruminococcus sp. | reverse complement strand
GAATTTGCGTTATTTTAAAATAATTAATACTCTATACCATAGTACTTATCGTAAAGGTTTAGAATCTTTCTAATCATATACTTTGAATACTCTCCACCCTCAACGATACCAGCAAAGGCTATTTGTGGGTCGTCGGCAGGAGCATAGCCTATAAATGAACTATCCGTACCCCTAGAAGACTGTGGAGTACCAGTCTTTATAGCAACATCGTAACCCAAACCGTTTAGAGAATACTCTCCACTAGGTGTATTTTGACTAGCCTTAATCATACCGTTTTCAATAAAGTCGTAAACGTAGTCATAGTTTAGGTCTATAGTGGAAACTACTGTAGGTTCTGTTTTAGATATACATTCCGTCATGGAGTAGTCCCAAATGCTGTCTACTAAGTAAGGCTTGTAGCGTACACCCTCGTTAGCGATAGTCATAGCAGTTACAGCCATCTGTAGTGGTGTAACGGCAATTTCGGACTGTCCTATACCTGCCTGTAGTAGCTGACCAGAAGTCCAAAGCATACCCAAATTTTCAAAGGTTTCGGGGTTAGCAAGGTAGCCTTGCGTGTCCCCTGACTCTAGTCCTAAAGTAGTTCCCAAACCGTAAAGGTTAGCATACTTGCTAAGGGTGTCTACACCTACTAGCTGTGCAAGGTTGTAGAAGTATATGTTACAAGATACTTGTAAGGCTCTAGTTACGGCTATGCTCTCATGGAAACCAGTACAGTGTACTGTAAGTCCACGGTAATAGTAGCTTTTGCCACAGTAGAAAGTACTATATCCAGTAACTAAGCCCTCATTTAGACCGGCAGTAGCAGTGACAGTCTTAAAGCATGAACCTGGACGATATAGTCCATCTGTAGCCCTATCCAGTAGCGGTAAAGAGGAATCTTCTGCTAAAGAGTTGTAGTCATTTACGAACTCGTCTAGGGTGTACGTTGGAGCGGTAGCCATTCCCAACACTGCACCAGTTTTAGCATCTAATACCACTAAAGCACCAGCATTTACACTGGAGTATTGCCCACTGTTTACACCGTGTAGGTATGTTATAAAGTTTTCTAGAATCTTCTGCAAATCCTTTTGGAAGTCGCTATCTATAGTAAGCTTTACAGTGTTACCCGAAACCGCCTCTTGAGTAACCTCTGTGGAGTCCACAACGCCGTCTATAAGGGTAACCTCTTTAGTACCGTCAGTACCTTTTAATACGCTTTCCATGCCCTGTTCTATGCCTGTCTTTCCGACGGTTTCGGTTAGGTCGTAACCTAGTTCGGTGTACTCGTCAGCTTCTTCAGCGTATATAGGTCCAACGAAACCTATCTCATGTGGGAGAACATCCACTTGAGAGTATTCTCTAATAGCCTCCTCTGTGATATCTATACCCTTTAACTTCATAGATAGTTCTTTCACTACAGATACAGCCTCGCTGTCAATATCTTCAAATAGTGTGAAAGTATTCTTTAAAGAGAACCCTCTAATATCCATTTCGTACCTAATACCCGCAAGTATACGCTGTTGCTTTTGGGTATACTCCTCGGATATTCCATAGTCTTGAATGAGCTTGTATATACAGTCTTCAGCAGTAGCATAGACGTTTACACCTAGCCTTTTTCTAAGGGTATCTAAGTTAGAATCATCTGTAAAGGTGTAAGGCTCGGATAGAGTTATAGGTAGAGTATCGTCCCAGTTAGAGCCGTACTGTTCTAGTAACTCAAAGGTTTGTAAAAGTATCTCATTGCCCTCTTGTAAGTCTGAGGGGAAGTTAGACTTGTCTACTATTACGTCAAAGCCTAGCTTGTTGGATACTATCTTTTTGCCATTAACGTCCACTATTTCGCCCCTAAACGACGTTATAGACTGCTCAACAGTTTGATAACTAGTGCCGTTCTTAACATAGGTTTCGCTGTCTACTACTTGTATAGTCATTAACTTTATACCCGCAAACACCAATGCCGATAACACTAACAGTATAGTAATAGCCAACCTAATACCATTAGACACTTTCTTTAGGTTCATACTTTAAGTAATCACTCCTTAATATAACGTGAGTTCGATATGTTTTACAGCGGAATGGCAAATTGTATTGCCATTCCCTACAACTATTTAGCTACTAGTTTAAGCCTTATGGCTTTTATCAAAGGGTATACCACCACTACAGAGGCTACCGTCATAATGCACGATGGCAAAGTGTAGTTCATATACACCACCGACGACACATTAGAATACCACATCTTGTAGTAGAAAAAGTAGTCTACAAAGCCATGCACAAAAGTAAAAGTTCCTATGCAGATAAGACCATTTATAAACAACGGCTTTAAATAGTTCTTAAATAGTAGCGTAGTGAGTACACATCCCACTAGTAATACTACAGCGTTAAAGCCAAATATCTTGTAACATGAGAAGTCTATAAGCATACCACACAAGCCACCTACTATTGCAGACTTCACTTCATCTTCAAAGAATATAGCTAAACTCATAGCTATGGGAATTAATAGGTTAGGTTTTACATAGAAACCATTACACAACACCACAAACGATATAAATACCAGTATGGCAACTATTATGCATTGCAACACTTGAAAGTACTTAACCTTTAAGTCAAAGTTTGGGTGCAAAGGTTTAAACTTAATCTTTCTATACTTTTTCCATTTGAACCTCATTTAACATTACCACCTTCCTCAGTGGTAGTGGTTTGAGTTTCCACATCTTCACTGGAACTACTACCAACACCCTTGCCATCGAAATCCATAATTACTATTACAGAGGTTAGCTTGTCTATATCCACAAAAGGTTGTACTATAGCGTATGCGGATAGCCCAGTTTCTTCTATGCCTATCTCTTTAACTGTGCCTATTAAGAAACCTTTAGGGAATATTCCACTAGTACCCGAACAGGTAATAGTATCCCCTACAGATACTTTATTCTCTTTGTCTAGGTATATCAACCTAGTTAGACCATCCATAGCTTGAGTAGCGTTGCCTTGCACCACGCCCGTATCACTGGACTTTATAGACACTCCACCCACGGAAATATCTGGGGAGAGTATAGTGGTAACTATAGAGTATTCGTCGGCAACCTCGGAAATAACTCCCACTAGACCACTACCAGTAACTACAGGGTCATAGAGTTCTATGCCATCTTCTAAGCCCTTATCTATAGTGAATGTACAGTATGGGTCAGTGGAAGACTTTGCTACTATACTACATGGTGCAGAGAGTTCATAGTTAGGGTTATCCTCTTTGATGTTTACAAACTTCTTTAGTTCCTCTAACTCATTCTTAGTGTCCTCGTAATCCGCCAACTGTTCGTTAAGGTCATAGATTTCTTGCTTTAGTTTTTGGTTTTCGTCATAATACTCCTTAGAGTTTAGTATAGCGTCTACGTTACTAGAAACCTTATCGGAAATAGAAGATGTAACTTTCAATATGGGTTCTGCTATGGAGTACAACCCTTGCGACACTAAAAACGCTTGACCATCATTGGATAGAGCATATACACCCATGCCCACTAGTAGCACTATTATGCATAGTATAATTCTAAACTTAATACTATGAAAAAAATCTTTCAAGAAAGAATCACCTCTATTTCTTCTAACAATATATATTTTTAACTAGATGTATCTAGGTTCTTCACTGACTGCATACTTGTACTTAGCGGGGTTTTCCATAATCTTACCAATGCCCTTAACTACACAGTCCATGGGGTATTCTGCCTTAAATACAGGTATACCAGTTTCCCTATTGATTAAGCTATCTATACCACGCAACATAGCACTACCGCCAGTAAGCCTAATGCCTTCTTCTATGATATCCGCACTTAGTTCAGGGGGAACTTTTTCCAAAGCGTTTTTAATAGCCTCTACAATCTTTGAGAGCGGTTCGGATAGAGCGTCCCTAACTTCAGCAGAAGTAATAGTAATATTTTCGGGTAGCCCATTGATAGCGTTTCTACCACTAATTTCAGCTTCTTCTTCTCTGTCAAGGGGGTACGCTGAACCTATAGCTTTTTTGAGTTCTTCTGCGGTACGTTCGCCTATTAATAGGCTGTACTTTTTCTTTATAAAGTTTATGATAGCGTTGTCGAGTTCGTCACCGCCAACACGCACCGACTTCGATACGATAATGCTACCCATAGACACCAAAGCTACTTCTGTAGTACCTCCCCCGATGTCTACGACCATGTTACCCATAGCCTCGTTTACGGGCAACCCAGCCCCGATACTAGCCGCCATAGGTTCTTCTATGATAGTTACTTTTTTAGCACCTGCATACTCTGTAGACTCCTTTACAGCCTTGCGTTCTACAGGTGTAATATCTGATGGGATACATATCCAAACTCTAGCCTTAGAGAATATAGACCCTTTTAAAGCCCTATGTATAAACTCTTGTAGCATTACAGCAGTAACGTCAAAGTCAGCGATTACGCCGTTCTTTATGGGCTTAACAGCCACTATAGAACCAGGGGTTCTGCCTATAACGTCCTTAGCCTCTTGACCTACATAACTAGCCCTTTCGGTATAGGTATTTACTGCCACAACAGATGGCTCTCTAATGATTATGCCTTTATTCTTTACATACACTAAAGTGTTAGATGTACCTAAATCTATCCCTATATCTTTGTACATTCGTTGAAACTTCCTTTCTATAATAGTAATAGTCTAAATGAGTGTACTACTCCACATTCTTAGAAATAAAAGGGTAGACTATAATAGCAAATATTAACATTACTATGTGTGCCACACCTAAATTTAAACTAAAGCCAAAAGTTATTTGAATGGCTATCAAGTCTAGTACTAGTGGTTCGCCATTAGATATTCCCAACTCTATGCAAGTACCTAGTAAACTATCTGGTGAGGAAAACTTTATTATTAAAGAGCCTATTACCAATGCTGAAACTATTAGCAACGCAAATATAAACCCTTTTTTTGTAAACTTCATAAAACTATGCCCATTCCTTTCTTAAATAACGTTAGTCCGATAAAATAGATTTTTTAGCCATGAAACAACAGTTTTTAGCCACGGAACGGCAAATCGCTGTTCCCTACAGTTCTATCGAATTTAGGTTAAAATATTATTCTATTGCATTAGACTATACCTCTAATGTATAACCCCTTAGTAGTGCCGACTTTGCTCTTATCTTTAAGGGCTTGTAACACTGCACTAACCTTGTCGGGGGTTTCGTCCAAAAATGATAACACATAATAGTCCACATTCTTAAGTTCGTCAAGCCTATCTATTATAGACATAGTTTCGGCGTTAAAGACTTCTGCATAGCCGTTGGAACAGTACACAGGGAAACTCCTATTAGTCCTATCGGATAGGCTATGCTTACAAGACTTACAGCCAACCTCGTTTTTAATAGGGCAATTTCTTACTAACATAAGCGGTAACTTTCCATAGACTTCTAAGCCTATAGGCATAGTCTTCTTTAAGGAGTTCACTTGTGGGATAGTCATTTCAAAAGAGGCTATGCCATCGGAACAGCCTAACTTCTGTAAACTTTCCACGGATAGACTATTTATTACGTTCAAACCAAAATCTCCATGTAGTCTAAGCCCTAACCTATTGCCTATCTTTATGTAAGCTAAGTTGTTGCACATTATGTCTTTAATGCCCATGTACATCGCCATAGATAGCTTTTCTATCATCTGTAGTTCATTCACTATGAACCTAGGGGGTTGTACTACCAACCTTTGTATTAAATCTTTAGAAATATCTTTGTGAGATACTATCTCATCTAGCGGTAAAATTATCCTGTCTACATAGTTTAAGTCCACACCCTGTAGTTGGTTAAAGTTTCTAAGCCTTACCCAAACCTTAGGTTTTTCTGCTGTGCCTATGCCCTTTGGGAGTTCCAACCTAAAATGGTTGTTAGTAGTCACTATAGGCTCATTGATACTTATTCTGTCGCTATCTATACGGGATACTATATCTCTACGGAGTTCATTCAATGCGGAAGCCGAAAGAGTTAGTTCACCGTTGGAGTAGAACTCTAAGCCGTCAAACTCGTAAATAGTACCGCCCAGTTTAGATAGTTGCTTTTCAGCGATAGCCTTATCTAAAGGTCTATTAATAGCCTTTTGCGGAACTTCTCCATATACCGAATAAGAACACATCTCATTGATAGCAGTTAGCACACTAGGCATACCGTCTTCTAAAGTTAACGAAAACTTTAACTTAGATACTTTTCTAGTCTTCCTATAGGACTCTCTAATCTTAGGTAGAACATCCTCAGCAGATACTACATCCTCTTTAGAGCGTACCCCGAACATATCTTTTCTAGTGTTGGTGTAGTAAGAATCAGTAAAGCCACTCCTAGAAAATACCGACTGTAGAGTTTGCATATCTGGGGTGTAGCCATCTAGAGCGGTTCTAAGGGTACTCACAGCACAAGCAGAATATTCAGGGCGTTTCATTCTACCCTCTATCTTTAGGGAGGTAATTCCCATATCTATAAAGTCTTGTACATACTCTATCAAAGACATATCCTTTAAGGATAACGCACAGTAGTCCTTATTGCCACACGCAGAAAACGGCAACCTACAAGCTTGAGCGCATAGCCCACGGTTTGCACTCCTAGAGCCTATCATAGCAGACATATAACACTGCCCCGATACCGACATACACAAAGCACCATGCACAAATATTTCGGTATCTATGCCTAGGTTTGAAATTTCCATAATGGTATCTCTATCTAGTTCACGGGACAGCACTACACGTTTAAAGCCCAACTCTCGCATTAATAAAGCACCATTTACACTATGTATAGTCATCTGTGTGGAGGCATGAACTTCCATATCGGGGGCTACACGCTTAATGACCTCTAAAGCCCCTAAATCTTGTACTATTAGAGCGTCAACTTTTGCCTTAGATAGTTCTTTAATATACTCTACAAACTCATCCAGTTGGGAGTCGAAAACTATAGTATTTACTGCAACGTGCAACTTTGCACCATATAGGTGACACTTTTCCGCAGAAGTTTTAATCTCCTCAATGGAAAAGTTAGTAGCATTCTGTCTAGCTGAAAAAGCTTTTCCCCCGATGTAAACTTCATCTGCACCACAGTCCAAAACGGCTTGTAACGTTTCAGGACTTCCCGCAGGAGCTAATATCTTAGGTTTTATCATAATAACAACACACTTTACTTAGATTTTTTATTGCCATGGTATTCGGGAATTATTCCGCCCAAATCCTTAAACTTTTGAGCATTCTCAAGCCTTGCAACCTTTAGTTTAAGTTCTTCAACTTCTTTTAGTGCAGAGTCACGTTGCTCTTTCATTTTGTCAAACTCTGCTATGGAATGCTGTGCCTTAGAGCGTTCTTTATCCAAATGTTTCAAATCGTCCAACAATGACATAGCTACCATAATAGATGCACTATAGCTAGAAACGTTATTAGTATCCACCAAACTATTAATCTTCTTTTCCAAAGCCCTAGCCAAATTATAAACGTATGTAGGGTCTTCGTTGGTTTGGAGTACATACTCTTTACCACATATATTCACTTTTAATCTATTCATAAGAAAAAACATATCCTTTCATCAATTTGTACTATATATTATAACATTTTAAAGGGTTAATGTAAATACCTACTTTTATGAAAAACGTTTTAAATACTTTAAAACAAAAACTCCCCACACTTACGCATGGGGAGTAGTAATATATCAAACTAAAAGTTCAAACTACTTTTGTTCGCTAATAGCAGCTTGTGCAGCAGCTAAACGAGCGATTGGAACTCTGAATGGTGAGCAAGATACATAAGTCATACCTAGCTTATGGCAGAACTCAACAGAACTTGGGTCGCCACCGTGTTCACCACAGATACCGATGTGCATATCAGGACGAACGCTCTTACCTAGCTTGATAGCAGTTTCCATTAACTTACCAACACCAACTTGGTCTAACTTAGCGAATGGGTCGCTCTCGAAAATCTTAGCATCATAGTAAGCATTTAAGAACTTACCAGCATCGTCACGAGAGAAGCCGTAAGTCATTTGAGTTAGGTCGTTAGTACCGAAGCAGAAGAACTCAGCTTCCTTAGCGAT
>CAYXNU010000071.1:6661-8054 GCA_964466485.1 uncultured Ruminococcus sp. | reverse complement strand
ACTATAAAGAAGTCGGTGGTGCTGTACTACTAGGCATATCTAAACCAGTAATAAAGGCTCATGGTAGTTCAGATGCTAGGGCTTTCTATAACGCTATTAGACAGGCTAAACAGTGCGTTGAAGGCAACATAGTAGACACTATAAAGTCTAACATTTAGTAAAAGGAGTGTTTTTTATGACAGATATTGAAAAGTTTCAAGAGATTATAGGATATAAATACAATGACGAAAAGCTATTGATTGAAGCACTATCACATTCATCATATGCAAATGAAAACAAGAAGACTCGCAATAGCAACGAGCGTTTGGAGTTCCTAGGTGATAGCGTTCTATCTATAGTGGTATCCAAACACCTATTTAACGATTACAAACACCTACCAGAGGGTGCATTAACTAAGCTTAGAGCGTCTTTAGTATGCGAAAAGGCTTTGTATGAGTTCTCCAAAAAGATTCACCTAGGGGAGTATATACTACTAGGCAAGGGCGAAGAAAACACTGGCGGTAGAGAAAGACCCTCTATAGTATCCGATGCCTTTGAGGCTGTAATAGCTTCTATATACCTTGATGGCGGTTTTGAACCCGTTGAAAAGTATATCTTAAGTTTTCTACCTGAAGATGTTATTCACAATAGGCTTATATTCAACGACTTTAAAACAGTATTACAAGAGGTTACCCAAAAGAATCCTGAAGAAAAGATAGAGTATATCTTAGTGGAAGAAAGAGGCCCTGAACACGATAAGGCTTTCGTGGTAAACGTATGCTTAAACTCTAACGTCATAGGTAGGGGCATAGGCAAAAGCAAAAAGGATGCCGAACAGATGGCTGCTAAAGAGGCTCTAGAACTAATGGGTTATGAGTATGGTGCATAGTAACATATCAATATTTGTGGCACACGTTGGATGTCCTAATATATGTAGTTTCTGTAATCAGCATACTATTAGTGGTAGCCAATCTGCACCTACTATAGAGGAAGTTCGTGCTACTTGTGAAAGTGCTTTTAATCGCATAGTGGATAAGTCTAGTACTGAAATAGCTTTCTTTGGTGGAAGTTTTACCGCAATAGAACGCTCTTATATGGTGGCTCTCCTTGAATGTGTTCAAAGTTTTATAGGTGAGGGAAAGTTTTCGGGTATTAGAGTATCTACTCGCCCAGATTGCATTACCCCTGAAATTTTGGATATCTTAAAGAAGTATCACGTTACTGCTATAGAGTTGGGTTGCCAATCTATGAAAGATAGTGTTTTATTAGCTAATAGGCGTGGGCATTCTGCTCAAGACGTTACTAAAGCTTGTGAGTTAATAAAATCCTATGGCTTTGAGTTGGGACTCCAAATGATGGTAGGGCTATATACTAGTACTATTCAAGATGAGTACTACACCATGCAACAGATTAT
>CAYXNU010000071.1:0-6561 GCA_964466485.1 uncultured Ruminococcus sp. | reverse complement strand
ATATATATGCGTTTAAAATCATTACAGATGCAAGGGTTTAAATCTTTCCCCGATAAGATTGAACTTACTTTCGATACTGGGCTAACTGCTGTAGTTGGTCCAAACGGTAGCGGTAAGAGTAATATCGGTGATGCTGTGCGTTGGGTATTAGGAGAGCAATCCAGTAAAAACTTGAGAGGTAACAAGATGGAAGATGTTATCTTTGCGGGTACTAAAAGCCGAAATGCTAGTGGCTTTGCTATGGTTACTCTTACTATAGAAAATGTTGACAGAAACCTTAATATCGATGAAGATACCGTTGCGGTTACTAGAAAGCTATATCGTAGTGGTGAAAGTGAATATCTGCTAAATGGTAAGTCTGTTCGCCTTAAAGACGTTAATGAACTATTTATGGATACTGGTTTGGGTAAGGATGGCTACTCTATCATAGGGCAAGGCAGAATTGCTGAGATAGTTTCCGCTAAGAGTTCCGAGCGTAGAGAAATCTTTGAGGAGGCTTCTGGAATATCTAAGTTTAGGTATAAGAAGTCCGAGGCGGAAAAGAAACTTGCATTAGCTGAAGAAAATATGCTCCGCCTAAATGATATAGTTTCAGAACTAAAAGGACGTATCGAGCCTTTAAAAGAGCAGTCCGAAAAGGCGAGGCATTTTGTAGAACTTTCCGAACAGCGAAAGAGTATAGAAGTTTCCGTGTGGCTCTTTAAGATTAACGATTTACGTTCTAGTTTAGAGGGCTTACGAGAACGCATTAAGATTGCTAACCAACAGTATGAAACTTTAGAAACTCAAGTTGAGGAGTACGAGTTAAACATACAGAATGGCTATGTAAAGATGCAAGAAAGTTCTGCTAAAGCTGAGGGTTTGCAAACTGAAATCTTGCGTTCGCAACAGAAAAAGTCCGAAATGACTTCTAACGTTGCGGTGTACCAAAACGATATTGAACACGCTAAACAGAAGATTTTAGAGTTGAACCAAAGTAGAGAAGACAACGAAAACATTAAGCTTAGCTTAACTGATAAGATTACTTCTCTAAAAGAGGGCATAGCCAAAGAGGAGGAAACTCTAAAGGGTTTGGTATCTCAAGTAGAGGTTATCAGTAAGCAAGTTTCTAGCCTTGATATAGAACTACAAACTTGTGATAGCAACATAGACAGCGTTTCTAAAGAGGTTCTATCTTTGACGGATAGTATTCACACAAACAGCCTAAACCTAACCTCTAACGATACTATCATACAGGAAACGCAATCCCAACTGGATAGCATGAACGCTACTATTACTGAAGTGCAAACCTTAAAAGATTCCTACTTGCAAGAACTACAAACCGCACAAGAAAAAGTACAAGAGGTAGAAACTTCTAAGGTTGAACTAACTAATAAACTTAAAGGCTTTGAAAAGCTATTCGCTACAAAGTCGGATAAGTTAAACGTTCTCCGTAAGGACTACGAAAACATATCTTTAAGTGTGAAAGATAAGCAACAGAGAGTTAAACTTTTACAGGATTTAGAAAACTCAATGGAGGGCTTTTCTAAGAGTGTAAAACTAGTTATGAAGTCTGTGGATAGGGGACAGCTTAGTGGAGTGTTTGGAACTGTTGCACAGCTTTTCAATACTAAAAAAGAGTACTCTTTAGCTATAGAAACCGCTCTAGGTGGAGCGACTCAAAACTTGATAGTTCAAAACGAAGAAACCGCTAAGAGGTGCATTAAGTATCTTAAAGATACCAAAGGCGGTAGAGCTACTTTCTTACCTATAACTTCCGTGCAAGGCAAAGACTTTAACAACTATGCCGTACAGAATGAGTTTGGCTATGTGGGAGTTGCTAGTGAACTAGTATCTTGTGGGAGTGAGTTTAATGGTATAAAGAGTAACCTACTAGGCAGAATAGTCATCATGGAAAATATAGACTGTGCTACAGTGACATCTAAGAAGTATGGCTATAAGTTTAAAATCGTCACACTAGATGGGCAAGTGATAAACGCTGGGGGTTCTTTTACTGGTGGTTCTGCGGTGCATTCCAGTGGAGTGTTCTCACGCAAAACCGAAATAGATTCCCTAGGGGTTGAACTCACAACCATGCTAGTACAAGAGCAAAACCTAAAGACTCAAGGGCTTGAACTAAAGTCCGAGGTGGATAGCATACAGACGCAAGTAGACTCACTAAAGCAACAGCTTTTCCAAAGTGATTCCAACCTTGTAAGGTTACAAGCTGACTTAAAACGCTTATCCGATAGCATAGCCCTTTGCGATAGCCGTTTAACTTCTAACGATACTTTAAACGCTACACTGTTGCAAAAGCTATCACAGGCTAAAGAAGAAAAGTCTAGCTGTGAGGAAAACTTGAAAACTTTAAACCTAAACTTAGAATCCCTAAAGGCTAAAGAGAATGAATATCTACAGGCTAAAGAGTCCATCTTAGGTAAGCGTTCTAAACTCTTAGAGGATATCTCACAACTGAAAATCTTTCAAGCGGAACGCACTAAAGATATACAGTCTAGCAAGGCTATACTAGAAGATACTACCGCAAGGCTATCCAACTTAGAGGGTTCTTACAAGCGTATAGATGACGAAATATCCGCACAAGAGTGTACTATACAGGATAGAGAAAACTCTATACTTGAAAGCAAACGCTTAGAAGAAGAACTATCTAACAAGTGCCAAACCCTAAAGGCAGAGGTTGCTAAGTGGCAAGGTATACATAGAGAACATGAGGCAAACGTTAGCAGAATTAGGCTTACTTTAAGAAACCTTAACGACGATAAGGAAAATCTATCTAAGGAACTAATAAGGTTAGACGAACGCAAAAACACTGCTCAACGTGACTATGACGATATAATATCTCAGTTGTTTGATGTGTACGAAATGACTTTTTCGGAAGCGGAAAACTTTGCTACACCCGTTGAGGATATACATTCCGCACAGAGAGAACTTGCAGAACTCAAAAGTAAGATTAAGTCTTTGGGACACGTCAACGTATCCGCTATAGATGAGTATAGAGAAGTATCCGAAAGATACGCATTTATGAGTGAACAACTCACAGATACTCAAAAGTCTAAAGCCGACTTAGAAAAGGTTATCCGTGAACTTACAGACGATATGCAAAATATCTTTGTGGAAAACTTCTATAAGATTAACGAAAACTTTAAACAAATCTTTGTGGAACTTTTTGGTGGTGGCAGTGCAGAACTAGTCTTGACAGATACCAAAGACGTGTTAAACTCTGGTATAGAAATAGTAGTAGCACCCCCCGGTAAAGTTATTAAAAACTTAATATCCCTATCGGGTGGAGAACAAGCCTTTGTGGCTATTGCGATATACTTTGCTATACTAAAGGTTAAGCCCTCGCCGTTCTGCATACTAGACGAAATAGATGCCCCACTCGATGAGGTAAACGTTAGAAAGTATGCGGTGTATCTTAACCGCTTTATAGATAAAACTCAATTTATAGTGGTAACCCATAGGCGTGGCACTATGGAAAGTGCTAATGTGCTATATGGTGTCACTATGCAGAAAGACGGTGTTTCTAAACTGCTTAAAATGGAGCAGAAAGACATCCCAAATGAAAACTTTTAAAACATCCAAAGGAGCGATTTTTTTATGAAC
Organism: uncultured Ruminococcus sp.; assembly: GCA_964466485.1. Lineage (GTDB taxonomy): Bacteria > Bacillota > Clostridia > Oscillospirales > Ruminococcaceae > UBA5884. The sequence continues at coordinate 2,961 of CAYXNU010000071.1, read as the reverse complement.
TTTTTCCAAAAAATCAAAATGGGTCTTTTAAAGACCAAACAAGCCATGATATCCAGTTTCCAAAGAGTTATAAACTCCTTTACAAAAATAGATGAGGATTTATTTGAAGAACTCGAAGAAACTATGATTATGAGTGACATTGGGGTGGATACTTCTGTTGAAATCTGTAATAGGCTTAGAAAGTTGGTAAAAGAAAGAGGCATTACAGACCCTAAAGAGATTATGGGACTTATTCAAGAAATCATTGCTGATATGATGGGCGAGGATACAGAAATAGATACTTCTACCAAACCATCTATCATTATGATTATAGGTGTAAACGGTGTGGGTAAAACTACTACTATCGGTAAGCTATGCTACCAGTACAGACAGCAAGGCAAAAAGGTTATCGTTGCCGCTGCTGATACTTTCCGTGCCGCCGCTATAGACCAACTTGAGGTTTGGACTAAACGTGCTGGTGTAGAACTAATCAAGCATAGTGAGGGTTCAGACCCTGGTGCTGTAATCTTTGACGCTATTACTGCGGGTAAGGCTCGTGGTGCAGATATTATCATTTGCGATACCGCTGGTAGACTACACAACAAGAAAAACCTTATGAACGAACTATCTAAGATTAATAGGATAGTTTCACAACAGGCTGAGGGCTGTGCAAGAGAAACCCTATTAGTTTTAGACGCCACTACTGGACAGAACGCTGTAAGTCAAGCGAAAACTTTCAGTGAAACCGCTGATATCACAGGTATAGTACTCACTAAGCTTGACGGTACTGCTAAAGGTGGTATAGTAATCTCCATTAAGAATGAACTAAACATTCCAGTAAAGTTGGTAGGTGTTGGCGAAAAGATTGAGGACTTACAACCTTTTAATAGCAAAGATTTCGTTCAAGCACTATTCGATATGGACTTTGAAAACGCTGAAAAATCCAACTATGATAGAATCATGGAGGATGAGGAAGATGAGTCTATCGTCACTACTAAGGAAGATTTTTCTATCGTTCCCGATTTGCCAGAAATTCAAGAAGAACCTAAAGAGGAAACCTTTGACAAGCCTATGGAAGTTGAAGACTTTGAAGAACCTATAGCAGTCGCTGAAAAGCTTAAGTCTATGATAGAGGATACCCCTATAGATGAGCCTATCCCTAACGTTCAAGAGGTTGAACCTATCCCAGACGATGAGTACATCGTCGATGACGGCTACGACGATGATTACGACGAGAAAGAAGAATACTACGACGACACTGAAGAAGAAGTAGTAGAAGAACCTTTAGAAGATACCCCTCAAGAAGATGAGGTTGAAGAAGAAGAATCCCCTAAAAAGAAACAAGGTTTCTTTAGCCGTATCTTTGGCAAAAAGGATAAAAAGAATAAAAAAGATAAATAATATCTATAGTGAAAAAAAGGAGGTTTTTTAACTATGAAACTAGTGTTAGCATCAAATAACGCAAACAAGTTGCGTGAGATTAGAGAGATACTAGAGCCTAGAGGTTTTGAAGTGCTATCTTTAAAAGATTGCAACATAGATACCGATATAGAAGAAACAGGCACAACTTTCGTTGAAAACGCTACTATCAAGGCTAAGGCTATCTATGAGATGACTAAGCTACCTTGTATCGCTGACGACAGCGGACTAGAAGTTGCATACCTACACCGTGAACCAGGGGTGTACTCACATAGGTATGCAGGTGAAAACGCTACCGACCACGACAGGTGCATGAAGATTCTATCCAATCTAGAGAACGTGCCTATAGAGTTGCGTGAGGCTAGATTCGTTTGTGCTATGTGCTATATCGATGTAGACGGCAACGTTAAGACCGTTCAAGGTACTTGCGAGGGCTATATCGGTTTTGAAGAAAAAGGCTCTAACGGTTTCGGCTATGACCCTATATTCATGTATGGCACAAAGTCTTTTGCAGAACTTTCCGCAGAAGAAAAGAACAGCATTAGCCACAGGAGCAACGCTTTAAAAAAGCTAGTTGAAATCTTGTAATTGTAAGGAACGTCCATAGGGCGTTCCGTAAAATACAAAAATTAATTCACGTTAAATGAAAATTTTAGGAGGAAATATTTTTATGTTGACTAGTAAGCAAAGAGCATACCTAAGAGGTTTAGCAAGTACTTACGATACTATATTACAAGTTGGTAAGGGTGGTATATCCGACAACTTAATACAACAGGTAAACGATGCCATTAGGGTTAGGGAGTTAATCAAGCTAAGAGTTTTAGATACTTGCGAGTACTCTCCTAGAGAAGTAGCTGAACTTTTAGCAGAAGCTACTAAGTCCGAGGTGGTACAAGTAATAGGCTCTAAGTTTGTGCTATTTAAAAGAAACCCCAAAGACCCCGTAATAGAACTTAAAAAATAGCCTATGAATATTGGTTTATTTGGTGGAAGTTTTAACCCTATACATAAGGGTCACATACACTTAGCGGAGTCTGTGTATAGTGCTTTGCATTTGGATAGGGTTATCTTTATACCGTCTAAGAAGTCGCCACATAAGAGCAATGTGGAATACGTTTCCGATGAGCATAGGCTTAATATGTGCGAGTTGGCTGTGCAAGATTTTCCAAACTTTACAGTTAGCAACTTTGAAATCTTAAACGATGGCATTAGCTACACTATCTACACGGTTAGACACTTTAAAAAGCTATACCCTAACGATAGGCTATTTCTACTCATAGGTAGCGATATGCTACTCTCTTTTGACACATGGAAAGAGTATAGAGAGATACTTAACACTGTAACTTTAGCGGTGGTATCTAGGCAGTCGGGAGATTATAACGCTTTGGTGCAAAAAGCTGAAGAATTAAACTCACAGTGCAACGCTAACGTAATAATATTAAGTGTCCCCCCTATGGAGGTATCCTCTACAGAGGTTAGAAAAAATATTGCTTTTAACAAAGATTATCCTTGCAATTTGGATAAAAAAGTAGTACAATATATAAAGTCAAATGGATTGTATTT
>CAYXNU010000070.1:0-8181 GCA_964466485.1 uncultured Ruminococcus sp. | reverse complement strand
AGAAGATTAGATATATCTATTAGTAAGTTTAAAGAAAAAGGTCATTCACTTAACGATATAACCCACCTAGTACTAGTTGGTGGAAGTTGCTACATACCTGAAGTTATTAGAATATGTGAAAACAAGATAAAGAAACGCTCATCCATGCAATGCGACAAAACTACAGCCGTTGCTGAAGGTGCTGGTATTATGGCTGATACTTGGACAACTATAGGTGAAAAGATTGGTGGATTGGTTGCACAGTCTATGGGTATTTCCATTGCGGGTGGAAAGTTCTCTAAGATTATTAAACAGGATACCGCTTACCCATGTGAGAATACAGAAATGTTTACTACTACTTACGACAATCAAGAAGTGGTTAAGATAGCTATCTACTATGCCTCTCCAGACAAGGAAGATTGCATAGACGTTAGCAAACACGAATACTATGGCTACCTTATGTTGGATAATATCCAAAAGGCTAAAAAGGGTACTCCTCAAATAGCTGTTACGTTTACTTTCGACTCTAGCGAACAACTAACTGTAACCGCTAAAGACTTAGCTACTGGAAGTACAAACTCCCTAAAGGTAAACCGTGATATTCTATCTGTGGAACAACAAAGAGGTGGCAAACCTATGGCAATAGATTTACTTATCGATGTTTCGGGTTCAATGAGCGGTTCTGCTTTAAGCGACGCTAAAAAAGCTTGTAGACAGATGATTGATGAAGTTTTCGATTTAAATATCCATAGGACTGGTATAACTACTTTTAGTAATTCTGCTAGGTCAGTTTGCCCTATTACCAACGACCCTAAACTATTACACAAGGGTGTTAATAGCATGGAAGCACTCGGTGGTACTAATATGCAATCAGGAATTCAAAGCAGTTATAAAAAGCTTTCATCTGCTAAAGAAGAAGATAAGACTATATTCCTTATGACTGACGGTGAGCCTAACTGGGGAGATAATTCCGAAAAAGTTGCTAAAAGTATTCGTGCAGAAGCAAACGTTAAACTCGCTGTAGTATATATAGGTCGCAAAAGCGATGAGGGATACTCTATTGCTAAAAAGATTGCTAAGGCAAACACTTTAAACGATGAAAAGCCTTTATTCTATACTTCGGAGAGTATGTCCGAACTAGGAAAGATATTCCAAAAAGTATATGCTGATATTACTAAAGCATATTAATCTAATGGAGAAATTAAAAAATGGAAAATAACGGACTAACAAAAATGATAATTGAAGCCACTCTTAAGGCTATTAAACTAAAGGAGGAAATTAATAAAATGGCTATTACTAGTGCAAACAGTAAACCAATATTTGACTTGAATAACGAAAAGGTTAAATCTATATTTACTGCTAAAAATTTTGAAGTTCCTACAAGTAAAGAGGAATTTCTAAACACAATGAAAGAAAAAAGAATGCCCGTCAAGTTTATTTCCGATGCAATAATGAAAGTTAAACACTGGGAACAAGACGACTTAGAAGACAATTGCCCCGGAAGGCAATCCAAAGTGGAACTTTTTCTAAAGCTATATGATGTTGTATATGCTACTCCAAAGGCAAGTACATTCACTGTGGAAACTCCTTCGGAGTCCGCTACACAAACACCTTTACAAAGTGCAGTTGACTTTGATGCGGATGAGCAACTATCCCTAAAGGATGCTCAAGAGTTTTTACAACAACATAGCAATGAATTAGAAAAGGATACAGAAAACAGAATTAAAGTTAAGTCACCAACTTTCTGTGAAAATATGCCTATCACTCTAAATACAGACTTTAAAATGCAGTACGTTAATTCTAACGTGCCAGTAAGCCACAATAACGTATTTATAGTGGATACCACTTGCAAAAACGTTGCTACCGTCGGAAAGATTATAAAACAAGAAGATAGCAAAACTCTATACTTTGTAGCCGACAAGGAAAATATTAACTACAGTATGTACAACGGTCAGTCTGCTTTTAATATTGCACTACTCGCAATAGATGAGAATGGCAACCCTACTGGCAAAATGCTATACAAGGAAATAAAGATGACTATGCAACAACTTGAAACTTCCGACAAGGTTCTTTGCATAGATTTCGGTACAAGCAACACTACTGTTGGAACTTATCACGTTAAGGATAAGTTGGGCAACAACCCCGAATTAGTGCAGTTTGCGGATGTGGTTCACAATAACAAAATGGTGGAATGCTGTCCTACTATGGTATATGTAACCGACTGTAGCGACCCTCAAAATATAGTCTATCAGTTTGGATACAACGCTAAAAAGATGGAACGTCAAGGAAACTATGAGTCTAGAGCGTCTATATTCTATCAACTAAAGCATTGGCTTCAAGAGGATAGTTCTTTCAAAACAGAAGAAACTATCACCGATGAGAACGGCAAATGTACCGACGTTCCTACAAAGGATATCGTTAAAGCATATTTGAAATATATTATCTCACAGGCTCAAGAATATTTCAATGTAAAGTTTAAGAAACTTCACTTCACTGCCCCAGTAAAGATGAAAGGCAAGTTTATCTCAACTCTTAAGGAAATGCTCCCAGAGTATGAGATTATGTCCGAAAAAGATAGCATTGATGAGGCTGGTGCAATTATATTTGACTATGTATCCAAAAAGTTTGAAGATACTCAAAGTACCGCTAATGGTAGCGTTGTAGTAATAGACTGTGGCGGTGGTACTACAGACCTAGCAATTTGCGATTACAACTTTGGCGAAAAGAGTTCTATTGGGCAACGTGAATTGAATATGTATACTCGCTTTTCCAACGGTAATGCTAACTTCGGCGGAAATAACATTACATATAAGTTAATGCAATTAATCAAGATTAAACTTGCACTTGATAGCAATTTTATCTCAAAAGATGATTACGAAAAAATATTCTCTTGTTCTGAAAATAAAATATTAGAAACTATCGACAATGGAGAAAATCTATACACATACTTTGAAGAACTATACAAAAAGTGTGAGGGATTTTTACCAACTCAGTTTGCAGATGACGGGCGTTGGTGGGATGACGGCGATATTGCTAAGGTAAAAAGAAACTTTTACTATCTATGGCAGTACGCTGAACAGGTTAAGATAGTATTCTACCGTGAAGAAAAAATCGTGCTATATGATGAGGCGCAAAACAATTTCTTAGAAGTAGATAGCAACGATAGTTACAACTATCTATATTACATAGATACTACTAATGAGGATAACGTTCTTAAAAAGGAAGAAAACCCATTCGGTAGCTTGAAGATTACTATAACAGAAATTCGTAAGATTATATATGGCGATATCTACAGCCTATTGAGTGAAATATTACCACAGTCCCCAGATGAGCCTGAACACTACAGACTTTCGGGACAGTCTTGTAAAATAAACCTATTCACAGACCTACTAAAAGAGTTTATCCCTGGAAAGAAACTCCGTGAAAAACTAAATGAGTATTCCGAAAATCAAGAAAGTTTAGCTTTGAAACTCCGTTGCATAAACGGAAGTATTAAGTACATGATGTACAAGTATACTAACATAGGGGCTAAAGTTACCGCTGAAAGTATGGTTTCCGACCAAATATACAACATATGCATTGAAAATATGGGCGGTAGTGAAATCCCAACTTTAGATAGAAATATCTTAAAGTACATACCTGTAAAGAACGAATTAGCGGAACTTAAGATAGTTGTTAAAAACAAGCAAGGCGAGGAAATGAGAAAGTTCTCTATACCTGCCAACGTTACTCAAAAAGACTTCTCACTCTATGACGGCGACCTTGACAAGATGTTTAGAAAACTTAAAAGCAACTGCCTTGATAGCATAGACTGGGAAGAATCAAAGAGAAAGTTGGCAGACTTTAAAGAAGATGTATTTTTCGCTGTGGCTATCCCCGCTGGAAAACAGGATGGCTATGGGTTCTATGTATACTTTATCCGCAAAAAGATTGATTCCTCGGGACAAAAGTACGCTATGACTACTGGTGCATATTACAACTACGAAAATACCGAAATAAGTTTCTTCGATGGAAAAAGGTGATACTATGGAACAGCTAATAAAATCTACTGTAGTTGAATTTAAAAGCGGTAAACTTTTAAGTAAGGAAATGCTTGAGCAAATGCAGTCTAACAGCCTTATTTCTTTCAACCAGTATTTCAACTATGCGGATGGTATTCTATATGGTTTGGACTTCTACCAACAAGAGGATAAACTATATCTAACTCAAGGTGCTTTAAAGAAAGATGGTACTATATACATATCTACTGAAAAACTTTGTGTGACAGATACTTTAAACGACTCTGGTAGACTGTATGGAAATCATGTAGCTTTAATATTTAGGAAGATTAGCGACAAGGCAGAAGCTGAGTGTGTGAGTTCTTCATGCATGAAATTAATGCTTGTACCAGTTGCAGAAGTTCTATCGGAAACGGATATCATCATGGCAAAGTTTCAATATCAGTCACCAACACCCCTTTGGAACAGTGACAATTCTACACGAAATACTTTGATAGAACACCTCAAAGAACAACGCAACAGAGAGGGTTACGACTATAGTTTCATAGATACGCCCTATAGCATACCAAATGAAACTACATTTCCGCCATATATTTTTTCACTAATGGCGGAATTGATTCAGCAAAAAGATAGCCTATCTAGTGTGGATTTTACGCTACTATCAATGATATACCAGTTTAAAGCAGTATCCTTGAATGTTCTATCTGCATATCTAAAGTATTATGGGGTTGTTTGCAGTGCAACCAACAGAGATACGTTGATTGACGGCTTTTTGAAAACTTTAAACGTTACCGAAAATATAGCCGAACCTGTTCCACATTTTGAACCTAAAAAAGAAGTTATCCAGTGCGAAATAGGATTGTAATATCTTGTAGGGAATGCCCAAATGGGCGTTCCCTTTTTTGTGCCATATACTGCAAACTAGTTAAAATTTTTATAGGTGTTTAATACTATTTTAGTTAAAATGTCCAATAGTTTTTAACAAGATTATCTACTTTGACAGTTGATTTTTTTAAAATATAAATGTTATAATATAGAATAATTAAACGTTTTCGTTCGGACTAATTAGGAGGGCTTTTATGAAAATCAAAAAGATGATTGCAGGGTTGATGGCTTTGGTATGTGTATCCAGTTTCGGGATGTGCAACTACCACGAAACTATAAACAGCGTGGAAGTATCAGCAGTGGAAACTTATTACACCCGTGACCCATTTTATAACTTTAACTCACAGTATAACTACTACACCACTGAACATTTTCAATTTATTTGGGGCAACAGTGGCGACAGTTCAAGAGTAACTCAAGCTTTTTTAGAGGGCAATGGCAAAAACCTTGAAGCTTGTTGGGATATCTATATGAATGAACTAGGCATGAAAGCCCCATCTACGTCAATGTACGGTGGGGACGACAAAAACTACAAAGTAAATATTTACATATCGGGGACTGGTTTAGCTGACATGGAAGATGACTGGGCATATATGTCTAACGACTCCGAGGGCTATGCGTATATGTTCTGTTGCGTGGATGCTATGGCTTATGAAACTCCATCGTGGGTGCTACCCCATGAGTTTGGTCATGTAGTTACATGGCATCAAGGGGGTTGGAATGACAACAAGTACACATATGCGTGGTATGAGGCTATGGGCAACTGGTTTAGAGAACAGTTCCTATATAGTGACTACTACCAATCAGCGGATACTCAAGAAACTGGACACTACACGGATTTTTTTGAAACTTATCTTAAAAATATGAACTTAACTTCACCTTGTGGCAGAGATTACTATGCGTCATGGGTGTTGCTAGAGTACCTAACAGAAAATCCCGACAACCTAGGAAACTACGGTGATACGTTTGTTAAGACTATGCTACAAGAAGGCACTACTGACGAATATCCCCTAAAAATGATAGAACGTCTAGGCGGTGTGGATTTAAAAACTACCCTAGGAAACTTTGCAAAACGCCTAGCTACGTTGGATTTTGAAAATCAAGAAAACTACCGTGCTAGACTTGACGAACTCTTTGAAAGCGGTGACTGGAACTACCAAAACATCTACACATACTTAGAAAAGAGCGAAGTCGATGGATGGTATAGAGTCCCAACAGAAAAAGCCCCTCAACAGGCTGGTGTGAACGTAATCCCATTAGAAATCACTGGGGACACCATAACTGCGACGTTAAACGGCTTAACTACCGTGGACGGTGCAGACTGGAGAGGTTGCATTGTGGCAGAAGATAGCAACGGAAATTCGTACTATTCCGACCTATTCGGCAACGGCGAAACCCAAACTTTGAAACTCCCTAGCAACGTGACTAGTGCTTACTTAACAGTGGTTGCCACTCCCGATACCGACACCATGGTGGAAGTCGGTCTACCATACGGTGAAGACTCGGAATTTGCCGAAGAATACTACTCTTACCAATCGAAGACTAGATACCCCTATGAAGTAAAGCTCGATGGTGCGACGGTTCAGCAAAGGACAGTATCCGAAAGCAACAACTGGTGGGAAAGCTATCACACACACTCCAACGGTGGCGGACTAGTATCCGACAACGCTACAGTTGACGATTCTGTGTATGTTGGCAAAAATGCTAAAGTTTTAGGGAACGCTACAGTTACTGGCAACGTGGTAATAGATGGCTATGCAGTGGTTGAAGGTTCTGCTAAGGTTTCGGGAAACGTCACCATAGATGGCAACGCAATAATAGCAGAAAGTGCTACCGTCAGTGGCAACGCATACATCGGGGACAACGCTATGGTTATGGGCAACGCTACAGTTACTGACAACGCTAAAATCATCGAAAATGCGTTAGTTTTCGGTACTTATACCGTATCCGATAACGCTATACTAAAGGGCATGGCTTATTGCACCTCAAACGGTTCTGCTTATGGTCAAGGCATTGCAGATGGCGACTACTACGACGATGGCGGAAAGTATATCGCAAAAGGTACAGCCTATGGTTGGGTAAGTTCTCAAACCTATGTAAACTCACTAAACTATGTGGATGGCGGTTACGTTCAATACGAGTTCAACGACGACGACACCATGGTTAAAGATGTGTATACTTCTACATATGGTGTAGCTGTAGGTTCTCCAACGTGGGACAGCACAAAGACTTCCGCTAACGGTGTGTACACTTTTGACGGCTCTAACTACATAGCTTTTGATAGTTCATTAGCCTACTTCGACACTGTGGAATATCAAACGGCTATACTTTGGCGTGGTGGCAGTGGCGATATCTTCTCATTTGGTGACGATACAGGAACTGACGATACTATCGACGTTTCCACTGATTCTAACTATATGAAACTACACATTTCCGAGGATGGCAAACTATCCTATGTTGCATATAGTGACTATTCAGGCGGTACTATCAATGGTGTTTCAATGAACGACTTAACGTTAGAAAAGGGTAAATGGTATACTATAAGCTTAAGCGTTCAAGAAGATACTTTGCAAGGCACTCCAGTATATACCATTACCTTAACCGTAAACGATGGCGAACAGGACTACACAGAATACGTTGCATTATCTCAAAGCATTACCACTGAAGAAAAGAATAACTATCCAATATTTGTGAAGAATATCGCTCGTCTAAGCGATAGCAATAGTTTTATCTTTGGCAAGTTTAACGGTTCAGCTGACTACTTTAGGGTATCCTATAAAGCCAATGCCTATGACGATACTTACTACTACACCGAAACTGAAAACGTCACAGAAACTACAACTACTACTCCCACAGTGACAGACGTTCCCGAAACTACTACAACTACCACAGATACAACTACAACTTCCGTTACCACTACTACGGACACTTCAACTGTGGAAACCCCTACAGAAGATATTAACATGGTGGATATCTTAAGCTTAAAGAAATACATCTTAGGAATTACTCCTACCGCTAACACCTCCCTAGACTACAACAAGGATGGCTCTATAAACATCCTTGATTTGAACACTATAAAGCATACACTACTTATTAAGTAATATATCATATAATTAATAAAAAAGGACGGCTAAAAGCTGTCCTTTTTTTATACATGAATTTTGCAATTTAATAAGATAACTAATATCATAGTTGTGTGCTTTATATCTAATTTTTTTATCTATTATATTTGCGTGTCACATGACTTATGATGACTACTTCTAAAAAAATAGTAAGATTAACCCAGAAAATGCTTTTAATAAGATTATTATTGACCCTA
>CAYXNU010000069.1:2457-8213 GCA_964466485.1 uncultured Ruminococcus sp. | reverse complement strand
TTATCTCCCACAAACTCAACTATGATGTATTCGCTACTCTTACCAGTAAGGACTCCTTCTGTTTTGCCCTCACCACTTACAAGAACCCTCATAGTTCTGCCAACGAAACGCTTATAAGACTTATCTGTGATATCTCTTTGCACTGCTAAGAAGTCCCTCATGCGTTTGCCTTTAGCCTCATCGGATATCTTATCATCTATTAGACTAGCTTTAGTTCCGCTACGTTTTGAGTATATAAACGAATATATATTGTCATACTTTACACGCTTGATTAGTTCCACAGTGCCTTGAAAATCCTCCTCGGATTCATTTGGGAAACCTATAATAATATCCGTAGTAAATGAGAAGTCCTCACACTTAGAACGTGCATAGTCTATAATTTCAAGATACTTTTCTACAGTGTAACGTCTATTCATAGCCTTTAGGATGTTATTGCTACCACACTGCACTGGCAAGTGTAGATGTTTTCCAACTTTTTCACACTCCATAATAGTGTCTATAAGTTCGGTAGTAGCGTCCTTAGGGTGGGATGACATAAACCTAATTATAAAGTCGCCCTCTAAAGCGTTTAACTTTCTAAGCAGTTCAGGGAAAGATATTTCGTCTTGTAAGTCGTTACCATAGGAGTTTACATTCTGTCCTAGCAACATAATCTCTTTATACCCTTGAGATACCAACTCTTGAACTTCTTTAACAATAGTTTCCGACTTTCTAGAGCGTTCACGTCCCCTAACGTATGGAACTATACAGTATGTGCAAAAGTTGTTACAACCATACATAATAGGCACAGATGCGAATATTTTGCTATCACGGACTTGATTAAAACTTTCGTCTATAATGTCGCCATACTCTGTAATATCGAAAGCGTGTTTTTTACCGCTTAAAACTTCCCATAAAAGTTTAGGGAACTTATCCATAGCAGAAGTACCAAAGACTATATCCACATAGGGATAAGATTGCTTAATCTTTTCGCAAACGTGCTTTTCTTGAGCCATGCAACCACTAAGCCCTATTATCAAATTAGGGTTGGTTTTCTTAAACCTCTTAATAGCTCCTATCTGCCCAAAGACTCTATCTTCTGCGTTCTCACGAACAGCACAAGTATTGAACATTATTAAGTCGGCATCGTCGGGGGCATTGGTTAAACCATAACCCATTTGAGCCAATAAGCCTTTAATCTTCTCGCCCTCGGAAAAGTTTAGCTGGCACCCGAACGTATGTACATATGCCATATACTGTCTATCTTTAGAAGTTATTACTCCCTTAACCTTTTGGATATACTCTTGCATACTATCTTGAAATCCTTTCTAACTATTGATACTCTATAATTATAACACATCTTTTAGTCTTTTACAACTTTTTTGTGATAACTTTTAAAAAAAAGCGGAACGCCTTGGGCAACGTTCCGTACAGTTTAGGCATGCTATAATCGTACTGTGTGCGGAATGCCGCCCACGGCATTCTACAATGCGATAGCACGGGGTTTGTATTAAATAGCGGAACGCCTTGGGCGACGTTTCATACAGTTTAGGCATGCTATAATCGTACTGTGTACGGAATGCCGCCCACGGCATTCCGCAATGCGATAGCATGGAGTTCGTATTAAATAGCTGAACGCCTTGGGCAACGTTCCGTACAGTTTAGGCATGCTATAATCATACTGTGTACGGAATGCCGCCCACGGCATTCCACAATGCGATAGCATGGAGTTCGTATTAAATAGCGGAACGCCGTGGGCGGCGTTCCGTACAATATCTATCCACCTATGGAGATGTTAACCGTACCATCTTGGATGCTCTCGCTATTGGAGGTGTTGTACTCAACTCTGTTGTAACTTTCGTTTAGGCTGGTGTAGTCTATGGAATAGTCTACCGTTGGGGTACTTCCATTTGTGTTAATATCTATGTTGCCGTTGAAGGACATAACGTCCCATTCGTTAAGGTGTAATATGTCAAAGTCCAAAGTGATACCATCTACGTTAATGTTGTAGGTGTACACCCCATAGGAGTTACCCTTTGTAGATAGGTACATACTGCCGTCGTCGCTCTTTGCATTGAAGTCGTATGAAGCTTTAATGTCATCCTTAGATAGTTCTATAGCCTCTCCATTCTGAGTGATAGTTATGTTTCCACATATCCTGTTAAATGGATTTATCCTATAGAGTATAGGTCTTGAGAGCAGTATAAGCACCAATGCTAATAGAACCATTAAAGACATTAATATCTGCTTTATCGATACGTTCTTACCTCTTCCCATAAAATGCTCCTTTCAGTGACTTAAGTGTACTATTGCTTATATAACAGTTCCATTATTTCATAACTGTTGAATAGTGTCAAGTAAAAAGTGCTTGACAAATCGTTGCGGATAGTATATAATATGAAATTGAAAATCAGTTTCAAATTAAGGAGGGCGTACACATTGGATAACAAGGAAAGCAAAGGTTACAAGACCAAACAGAGAGAGATAATACTAAAGTTCCTACAGGAAAACTCCAACACGCACATAAACGCCGACGAACTAGCCGAACACCTAAAGTCCAACGGCAACCCCGTAGGCAAGTCCACGATATATAGGTACCTCGATAGGCTATGTTCCGAAAACGTGGTAAGAAAGTTTATCACCCCAGATGGCAAAGGCTCATGCTTCCAAATAATACAAGAAGAATGCCACTACCATTACCACTTTAAATGCCTAGTATGCGGAAACCTATTACACATAAAGTGCAACAGTTTAGATAACGTATCATCACACATTATGGACGAACACGGCTTTAAAATAGACCTATCGCAAACTATAATATATGGCTATTGCAAAGAGTGTTCTCAAGCTAAAGGAGGAATATCATGACTAAAATTAAGTTCCCAAAGGTGTTGCTTAGTTGTGTAGTCGCTATGCTGATAGTCTTAAACTTAATGCCAGTATCCGCACACGCAGACGACAAGATTACTATCACCACCACGCTTTTCCCACAGTATGACTTCGCTAAGGCTATAGCTGGTGACAAGGCAGAAGTATCCATGATACTACCAGTGGGTTCGGAAAGCCACAACTATGAGCCATCCCCTAGCGATATTATAGCCATAGACAACTCGGATATGTTTATATACACTGGCGACTATATGGAGGGTTGGGTATCCAACATAGTGGGCAACCTTAACGATACTACAATAGTAGACGTATCCAAAAACATAACCCTAGATATGGTAGAAGATGAGGACGAGGACGAACACGAAGAAGGCAACCACTCCCATGAGTACGACCCACACATTTGGACGAGTCCTAAAAACGCTATGGTAATAGTGGATAACATCACTGAGGCACTATGCCAACTAGACCCCTCTAATGCTGACTACTACCAGTCCAACGCCGACGACTACAAAGAAAAGCTATCCGCACTAGATGAGGAGTTTAAAACTACTGTTGAAAATGGCAACACCAACAAGATATTTTTCGGTGGAAAGTTTGCACTATACTACCTAGCTAAAGAGTACGGTTTGGAGTATACTTCCGCTTACGATAGCTGTTCCGACGAAACTGAACCATCCGCTAAGGCTGTAGCTAACATTATCACACAGATGAACGAACAAAACATTCCAGTAATATTCTATGAGGAATTAGCTAACCCTAAGGTTGCAGAAACTATCGCTAGTGAAACTGGTGCTACTCCGTTGCTATTTCACTCATGCCACAACGTTTCTATAGAAGAATGGAATAGCGGTGCTACCTATCTATCACTTATGGAGCAAAACGTTCAAAACCTAAAAGTAGCCCTAGATACCCCCACAACAACCGCTACCACCACACAAGAAGATACTTCCATAATAGGAATATTTAAGACTTTGCTATCGTATCCATTTATGCGTCAAGCCTTGATAGTAGGTCCTTTGGTTTCGTTGTGTGCATCGCTACTGGGAGTATCCTTAGTACTAAAGCGTTACTCCATGATAGGCGACGGGCTATCCCATGTAGGCTTTGGAGCGTTGTCTTTAGCTATGGCACTAAACCTAGCCCCCTTGAAAGTATCCATACCGATAGTGGTAATATCTGCGTTCTTCTTACTTAAGTTAAGCCAAAATAGTAAAATCAAAGGCGATTCCGCCATTGCGATAATATCGTCTAGTGCTTTGGCAATAGGAGTTACTATCACGTCATTAACGTCTGGGCTTTCCACGGATATTAACAACTATATGTTTGGTAGCATACTATCTTTAAGCCAAAGCGATGTATACTTAAGTGTAGTGCTATCCATACTAGTTGTGATACTATTTGTGGTGTTCTACCATAAGATTTTTGCTGTAACCTTTGACGAAAACTTCTCAAAAGCTACAGGTGTACACGCAGACTTTTACAACTTTTTGATAGCTATACTTACAGCAATAACCATAGTTATCGGTATGAGGTTAATGGGTTCGCTACTAATATCTAGCTTGATAATCTTCCCAGCACTATCTTCCATGAGAATTTTCAATAGCTTTAGGTCTGTAATAGTTTCCTCTGCTGTGATTTCCATAGTGTGCTTTTTGGTGGGAATATTCGGCTCTTATGTGTTTGGAACTCCAACAGGTGCTAGTATAGTAATAGTAAACCTTATCGTCTTTTTGATATTTTTGTGTTTGGGAAAAATCACAAAACGCTCTTAAGATATTTGATGTTAAATTTTTAAAAATAAAAAAAACAACCCCCTAGCTTGTACTAGGGGGATATATATTTAAATTACTGTTTACTATGTAAACTAAAGACTAAGCTAATGTTAACCAGTCTAGGCTAAACCAACCAGTGTAACCATTGCTTGTACCATAAGCCCAGTTGCCATAGGTCTTTGTTACATAAACTGCTGAACCGTTAGGTACAGAAGTAATGATACCACTTCTAATAGAAGCATACTTTCTAACGTTTAGGTTAGCACCGTTAGTAGTAACTGTGAACTTAGTGGAAGTAACACCCTTTAGATATGTACCGCAAACCCAACCAGTTTGACCCTTGTATTCTACTTTATACCAACCATTTGAGGAGTATGCAGTAGCAACAGCATAAGAGTTCTTTGGTAGTTTACCAATAATTTTATAGTATGTACTATAGCCTTTTCTTAGGTTTAGGTTACCATAATCAGTGTTTACTTGCACTAGAACAGGCTTTATAGAAGTAGTGGTAATAGTAGCAGCATCAGCTTCAACTGATTGAGCTACACCAGTATTGTTAAGAACTTCTTGAGTTGCAGGAATTGCAACTGCAGAACACATCATAACGCCAGTAGCAACCATAGCAATAACCTTATTTTTTGCGAATTTCATAAAATTTCCTCCTTTGAACGTTAAAGACCAGTCTTAAATGTAATGTTTTTCAAGCTTGTAAATAACTATATTCATATTATACCACAATTTTCATAAAAGTCAATATAAATTATTTATAAATTTTCCAAGCAATTATTGTTGATTTTCCATAATTAAACGTTTTAGTACATCGTGTAAAATTTTTACATTATTAATGTAAAATCTTGTATACCCATTTTATATTTTATACAAAAATATAAAATTTAAGTTAAATAATATTTTAATCCTACCATTTCAAAAATGTACTCTTACTTGTGCAACTTACAGCAACATCCAAGGATAATTTTAGCTAATGAACAGCTAATACATCCCAGTTTTCCGTGGTTTCCAAAGTATCTCACTGGAAAGAATCCTCCCAGTATAACATTGCCATGCAGACGTAAAACCCCACTCAAAACTTTTCGGAGAATACTCGATTGAACGTCA